>NZ_JBPEHH010000042.1:0-39666 GCF_054177595.1 Haladaptatus ordinarius
GAAGGTTCCGAGGCGTCTCAAAACACCACTTACAGGGCTATCTAAACTTCTTGGGCTGGATCCTCAACACCGACGACTGGTTCGAGCAGATCCTAAGTACTGACTTCTACAGATGAGCGAAGGTTCATTCGAACTCTCGCATGTGCTTTCCCGTAGCCATGTGCGGAGATACTATCAACGTATATCGTGATAAAAATTCACATACAGGCCAGATTTTCCGTGCCGAATCACAGCGTCGTTCGGCACTCGCGGCTCCGACGCCGGTTCGATCGAAATCACACGCACCGAGTGATACCGTAGTGGGAAATCGTGTTCTCATTCGAGCGCGTTCGCCAGTTTTTCGACGGGATGTGGGACGTTCGCATCGTACTCGTCACCGAGTTGGGTCCGACAAGAGGCACCGGGTGCGGTCACGGCGTCACATTCGCTGTCGTTGACCTGCTCGAAGAGGATGCGTCCGATCGCCTGCGACATTGAGTAGTGCTCGGCCTCGTAGCCGAACGTTCCGGCCATACCACAACAGCCGGAGTCGACAGGCTCTACCTCGTAGCCTGCGCGACGAAGGAGTCCCACGGCGTGGTGGTCTTTCTTGACCGATTTCTGGTGGCAGTGACCGTGGTAAGCGAGCGACATCGCGGGCGCGTTCCACCGTACGCCCTCGTCGAGACGGAACGCATCGAGGTATTCACAGACGCCGAAGGTGTTCCGAGCGACTCTCTCGACGTCCCCACCCGAAAGAAGGTCGAGGTAGTCCGATTGCACCATCACCGCGTCGGACGGTTCGACCGTGACAACTTCCCAGCCGTCGTCGACGTAGCGCGATAGGGTGTCGACGTTTCGATGAGCGATACTCCAAGCCTTCTCGATGAAACCCTTCGAGTACGGTGGGCGTCCGCTTCCTGTCACCTTCGATATAATAACGTGGACGCCGGCAGCTTCGAGAACTCTCACGGCGGCTTTCCCCGGCTCCGGATCGTTGTAGTTCGTGTAGGTATCGGAAAAGAGGACGACCTTTCGTTCGGCGTCCGATTCGGACACTCTCGCACCGCCGCGCTCTTGGAACCA
Organism: Haladaptatus ordinarius; assembly: GCF_054177595.1. NCBI lineage: Archaea > Methanobacteriati > Methanobacteriota > Halobacteria > Halobacteriales > Haladaptataceae > Haladaptatus > Haladaptatus ordinarius. The sequence continues at coordinate 1,066 of NZ_JBPEHH010000042.1, forward strand.
GTCTCGGAGCGTCGTCCGCTGGAATTCGGGCAGCGAACGCTCTCGGGCAACCCCTATCGTCTTCTCCAGCATCGAACGTGCTCCTGGGAGTTTCTGCCCCCAGTTGGAGAGCGGAGCCAGTGCACTGCCGAGTCTCGATAGCGTATCGATGTTTGCGAAGGCCCTGTCTCGGAGTGACACGCCGTGACGGTTCATGTACTCGTGTTCGACTTCGACCTTCATCTTCGCCATATCGACTTCGCTCGGACAGTCCACGGAACAGCCCTTGCAGCCGATGCAGACGTCCATCACTTCGTGCATGAATTCGACGTCGAACTGCGCCTCATCTCCGTTTCCGGGGGTGGCTATTTCCGATTCGGCTGCGGTCGCAGCCTCGAGGTCACCCGACATCGCCTGCCGGAGAAGGTTCGCCCGTCCGCGCGTGGTTTGAATCTCCTCCTGTGAGGCACGGTAAGTTGGACACATCACGCCGCCCGTCGTCGATTGTTCGCCGCGACAGCCACCACAGCCGTGACAGAGTTCGACCATCCCCTGAAAGCCGTTGTCGTTCTCCCAGTTGAGACGGGGTTCGAAGCCGGCATCGAACTCGTAGTCGGGGTCGAATCGGAGGTTCTCGGTAAGGTCATGGTCGCCGCAGACGTTCCCCGGATTCAGAAGCCAGTCCGGGTCGACCGCGGTCTTGAGATCGCGAAAGAGCTTCCAGACGGCCGCTCCGTATAGTTTCTCGTTCCACTGCGTTCGCGCGCGTCCATCGCCGTGCTCGCCCGAGACGCTCCCGCCGTACTCGACCGCGAGGGTCGTTGCTGCGTCGGCGATCAACGCCATCTTCTCGACTCCTCCCACGGTCTTGGTGTTGACGAGCGGCCGAACGTGGATACAGCCGGGGCCGGCGTGGGCGTAAAAGCTTCCCAGGGTGTCGTGTTCGTCGAAGACGTCCTGGAAGTCCGCGATGTATTCAGGGAGATTCTCGGGGGGGACGGCGATGTCCTCGATGAAAGCGATGTGCTTTTCGTCGGTGGTTCGCGAGAGGAGTATCGGCGTCGACGCTTTCCGCATCTTCCAGAACTTCTGCTGTCGCTCCTCGGAGAGCGCCGGCAGCCCATCGAACGCGATGTCGCCGACGCGGTCGTCGAGCAGTTCGTCGACCTTCGCGTGGGCGGCCTCGTCGGTGTCGGCGTAGAACTCGACGAGCAGGAAGGTGTCGGTTCGCTCGGGAAGGATGCTCACCACGTCCCTGAAATCCTCCAGTTCGTGAGCGAGGTCGACCAGCACGCCGTCCAGCACCTCGACGGCCGCGGGGTCGTGGTCGAGAATCGAGCCGACGTCCTCCATCGCTTCGACGAGGCTGTCGTAAGTGAGCAGACCGACAGCGGTCGTGTTCGGAATTGGCTCCAGAGAGAGCGTCGCCTCAGTTACGACACAGAGGGTTCCCTCGCTGCCGACCATCAGACGTGCGAGATTGACGCTTCCCTCGCGGGATTCCTCGACTAATACGTCCAGATTGTAGCCCGAGACGTTTCGTTTGAGGCTGGGATAGGCTCCCTCGACAGTTTCGACTTCATCGTCGACGATTCGCAGCACCTCGGCATAGAGGCGTTCTTCGAGGTCACCGCGGGCGTCGGCACCCGCCCGGAGGTCCGCAAGCGTCACCTCACCCAGTGTCGTCACGGTACCGTCGGCGAGCACGACTTCGAGCTTTTCGACGTAGGCATCGGTCTTGCCGTACTTCAGCGAGTGGGCGCCCGTGGTGTTGTTGCCGATCGCGCCGCCGATAGCGCTTCGGTTCGCCGTCGAGGGGTCGGGTGCGAATTTCAGGTCGTGGGGCGCCAGTCGCTCATTCACCTCCGCGAGAATCGCCCCTGGCTGGACGCACACTTCGCGGTCGTCGGGGCGGACGTCCACCACGTCAGTCATGTACCGGGTGAAATCGAGCACGATAGCTTCGTTGACCGTCTGCCCAGCGAGGCTCGTGCCGCCGCCCCGCGGCAGAACCGGAATCTCGTGTTCGGCGCAGTACGTCACGACCGAAACTACGTCGTCAACAGACTCGGGGAAGACCACACCGATGGGCGTCACTTCGTACGCACTCGCATCCGTGGCGTACAGTTGGCGCGTGTAGGTGTCGAATCTCACGTCGCCGTCGACGAGTGGTTCGAGGTCGTCCACGAGGTCTGGTCGTTCGACGACGCCCTCACTGTAATCGTAGTTCGCTCGGCCGTCGCCTGCGGGACCTGGCTCCGAAGGTAGTTCACGCTCTGCCATATAGTTGTATTATCAGTTCTCAATGAACCCGGCTTCAGTGTAAATCCTTCGCCGTGACAACACCGTGAACGTCGGAATCATCGCGGTCACGAACTGAGGGGGGTGACGAACACGAATTCGTCCTGGATTACGTGGTCGAACGCAGACCGCGAATACGAGCGACGCTATGCGACCCGGTTCCTGAGGTCCTCTCCGGTCTGGAACCGACGAACGTTCTCGACGACGAGTTCGGCAATGTCGAGGTGATAGCGGTTGGTCGCCGAGGCTTTGTGCGGGGAGATGATGACCTCCTCGAAGTCCCAGAGGGGAGACTCCTCGGGAAGCGGTTCGGTCTCGAAGACGTCGAGACCCGCACCAGCGATGATACCCGAGTCGAGGGCGTCGACGAGCGCGTCCTCGTCGACGATCGGGCCGCGGGCGACGTTGATGAGGAAAGCGTCCTCCCGCATTCGCTCGAACTCTGGGGTACTCATCATTCCGTCGGTCAGTGACGTGTGTGGAACCGCAACTGCGACGAAACGAGCGTCCGCGATGGCTTCGTGGAGTTCCGTGGGTTCGTAGAGGTCCGAGACGCCGGGAACGGTCTTGTCAGAGCGCCGGACACCCACGACCTCCATCCCGAGGCCGTTCGCGCGTTCGGCGATGCCTTGTCCGATCGTTCCCAGACCGACCACGCAGAGACGCTTACCCTCCACGGTGAACGGTCGGTCGTAATCGGGAGTGTACCAGTGAGTTTCGTTCTGGTGGTCGCGATAGATATGATGCAGTCGGGCGAACGAGAGCATGTACGTGACCGCGAGTTCACCAGCAGTAGCGCCGTGGATACCGGTGCTGTTCGTCAGGGGGACGCCCGCAGCTTCGTAGGTATCGGTGTCGAACTCGTCGTAACCCGCCCTGACGCAGTGGACCCACGCGGCGTCGAGAAACCCGGGACGCGGCCGGTACGTGGCGACGGCGTCCGTCTCGTCGTACCGTCTTCCGTCGCCGACGAGTTCGGCGGGGATGTCGAGTTCCGCGAACGCGTCCACAAACGCTTCCTTCGGAATCACGTTCTCCACCGATTCGTGTACGTAAAGTCGCTCTAGCTCGGACATACCTAATACTCACACGGGAACATAGTGATGTTTTCGCCGCCGCCGTCCCCAGACCGAACAAATTCTACGAACCAAAATGACGATAAACTTTACAACACTCCACCACGCGAGTCTTTCACATGGACGTAACAGAGGCGATTGCGGAAATCCTCGTAGCAGAAGGTGTCGACTACCTGTTCGGATTTCCATCGAATCCGTTATTCGATACCGGAGCCGTCGCGGATGCTGGCATTCAGACGATAGTCGTTCGACAGGAACGAACGGGCGTACACATGGCCGACGCTGTCAGCCGGGTGACTTCGGGCGACGAGATTGGCGTGTTCGCATGTCAGCACGGTCCCGGGACGGAGAACGCCTTCGGCGGCGTTGCCCAAGCGTACGCCGAGTCGGTCCCCATCGTCGCGTTTCCAGCGGGATACGACCGGGCGAAGACCGACGTCGATCCGAAGTTCAACTCCCTCATCAACTATCAGCACGTCACCAAATCCTGCGAACAGTTGAAAGACCCCGATGCAGTCGTCGAAACTGTTCGCAGAGCGTTCAGTGCTGCACGCAACGGTCGACCACGCCCGGCGCTCGTCGAGATTCCCAGAGACGTCTTCTCCGAGGAGGTCGGTGACATCGACTACACGCCCACGAAGTCATCGAGAACGGGCCCCGACCCGACCGACATCCCACCTGCGGTCGACATGCTGCTCGACGCCGAGCGGCCGGTCATCTACGCCGGACAGGGCGTCCACTACGCGGAGGCCTGGGAGCCGTTGCGGGAATTCGCAGAACTCGTCGAAGCCCCGGTTGCCACCAGCCTCAATGGCAAGAGCGCCTTCCCCGAAGACCATCCGTTGTCGCTCGGGGCGGGGTCGAAAAGCGAACCGGGGCAGCTCGCGCACTTCCTCGACCAGTGTGACCTGCTCTTCGGCGTCGGCACCAGCTTCTCGACGACTGCCTACGGTATCACTGTTCCCGAGGACAACCGAGTCATCCACGCGACGCTCGACCCGACGGACGTCGACAAGGAGGTCGAGAGCGACCACGCCATCGTCGGCGACGCCAAGCTGACGCTCGAGGCTCTCGTCGACGAGGCCGAGAGCCGCCTTGAGGGCGCTCGCGGTCGGCGCGACGACGTCGTCGACGAAATCCGGGAAGTGAAAGAAGCGTGGCTCGCCGACTGGCGGCCCAAGTTGGAATCTGACGAGACGCCCATCAATCCGTACCGGGTCGTCCACGAACTCACCGAGGTCGTCGACGCCAAAGACGCTATCATCACCCACGACGCTGGTAACGCCCGCGACTTTCTCGCGCCATTCTGGGAATCTTCGGAGCCGCTCGGCTACATCGGCTGGGGAAAGACGACGCAGCTCGGCTACGGTCTCGGATTGACGATGGGGGCCAAGTTGGCTCACCCGGACAAGCTCTGCATCAACGTGTGGGGTGACGGCGCTATCGGGATGACGGGACTCGACATCGAGACCGCCGTGCGCTACGACATCCCCATCCTCTCCATCCTCCTGAACAACTACGAGATGGCGGGCTACGAGACGCCGTTCGGAGGCGACTTCGACCAGGTGGCCGAGGCGCTCGGGGCCTACAGTGAGCGCATCGAGAATCCCGACGAGATTGCCGACGCCATCGAACGCGGTGTGTCGAAGACCGAAGAAGGAACGACCGTCCTATTAGAGTTCGTCACTTCCAAGGAGACGGAACTCTCCCGGCCCGACCTCGAATGAATCCGTCGACGGTTACCCGCTGGGACGACCGACGACGTATCGACACACGAGCGATACTACGAAGTGGGAGATAACCGTCGTGGTAAACGTACCTATGGAACACGCACACGAAGAGAACCGAATCGTCGTTCGCCTCGACCCGGGCGATGAAGTCCTAGAGTCCCTCGATACGCTCCGCGAGGAGTACGACATCGACAACGGCTTTCTCGCCGGAATCGGTGCCGTCGACCGGGTGACGCTGGGACATTACGACGTCGAAACGCAGGAATACAACGAGGAGGAGTTCACGGGGCAGTTCGAAGTGACGAGTTTCCTCGGAAATATCGGACCGGACAGGATACACACTCACATCCAGCTCGGGACGGATACCTACGAATCGCTCGGCGGCCACTGTTCCGGAGCCAGAGTGTCTGGAACCTTCGAAATCGTCGTCTCACTCGGTGAGACGCCGCTTACGCACCGAATGGACGGCCGAACCGGTCTCGAGGTTTTCGACATTTAGACCGGCTCGGTCACCCCGTCTATTCCTCACCTCCGTCGTCGAGACTCGGAAACGCTTCGATGTTGTACTCGAGCGTCGCACCCGTGCTGGCGACGTACGGAACACCGCGTTCGTGGTGTGAGCCGTGAGACCGCAAGTCGACCGAGCCACGAACACCGTCCTCGACGGGGCCGAACACCGACGTCTCGGTTCCCAGCACGAGCGCATCACCGATGGTGTCCCCCGGCAGTCGGAATCGGCGAGCCGCTTCGTCGGCGGAAATCACGTCGTCGACGCCGTCGAGGTCATTCAGCCACGCCAGTGCATCCGCCGACCCGTCCCGGAGATAGACGTACGCGGCACCGCCGAGATTTCGGTGATGGTAGGTGTGTTCGTCCGTGATGAGTCGAACGACTTCGGCGTCGTGACCCTCCCGGTCGAGGACTGCTTCGAGGTCGACACACACCGACTTTCGATTCATACCGTGGTCGGCAGTGGCGACGAACGCTTCGCTTCGTTCGTAAAGCGCGGCGACACCAGCATCGAGTTCGCCGACCCACCGTTCGGCCGCCTTCTCATCCGGGGCATGCTTGTGGGGGATTACGTCCGTCGTCGACACGTAGAGCACGTCGAGGTCGCGCTCGTCCAACAGGTACACTGCTGCGTCGAGCAACCAGCCGCTTGCCTTTCCCGAGTAGATACCCGGCGGTTCGCCGACGGCCGACGCGAGCCAATCGGGGGGGTTCTCCGCACTCGCCGCGACGTCACATCCCCGACCAACCATCCCGACTAGCTTTTCCTTCGCCACCAGAGCGGCAACCGTCTCGCCTCGTTCGGCACGCCGTTGGAGTTCAGTCCGACACTGCAGGTGAGAGGGGTCGTTCATGAACGCTTGCTCGTCACGTTCGGGGTCGTAGTACGTGTTTCCCGTCACGCCGTTCCGGTCGGGGAACCGAGCCGTCACGATACCTACGTTGTTCACGTTCGTGAGACTCGGAATCAGACCGTCACAGACGCCTGCGTTTCCTCGATTCGCGATGCGGTCCCAACCGGGCGTCTCGGTCGCAGAGAGATACGCGGGGTCCAGACCGTCGAGACAGGTGATGACGTGGGTCATGTGTCGACCTAAACAGGTGGTTCGAGTCATATATACCTTCGGCGACATCACTCACCGATCGCCGTATGTCTCTCCGGGGCATGCGACGAGCGACGAAGTCGACGTGAAAGCAGCCACAACGAGACGAGGCCGAAGACCGCCCCGAACGCGAGGGTGATGAACGCCCACGCGTACCCGGAGGAGTCGAGCACCACGCCGAAGACGACGGGAGAGACGACCGTCGCGCTGAACCCCGTGAGCGTCTGTACCGCGAGCGCGATGCCGACGTGTTCGTCCGCCACCACTTCCGTGACAACGGTGGAGGTAGGCGAACTGTCGGCTGTCAATAGGGTGCCGTAGACCAGCAAGAGCACAGTCAGCGCGGGAAGCGACAGCCAGTCGAGAAAGCCGATAACCGCACTGATGCACGCAGTCGCGCCGAGAACCGTGAGAACAGTCCGTATCCGACCGACAGAGTCGCTGGCCCACCCGCCTAGGAGGTTTCCGACGCCACCAAGGGACATCATTACGCCGGTCAACAGGCCGGCCAGAACGGTCGGATCGGATGTCCCTGCGACCGCCGTCGTGGCAACGAGGAACGCCGGCATCCAGTTGCGAACTCCGAATACCTCCCACGTGTGGCCGGCGTAGACACCCACGGCATACAGATACGCCCGGTTCGAGAACAGACGACGGTCGAATCGGCGGTCGCTTACGGCCGCGTCGGGATGGTCTCGAGCGAACGCGAGCATCAGCGGCCCAGCGACCACTGCACCGACGCTCGTTGCACCGATCGCGACGCGCCAGTCCAGCGCGGCGGCGACAGACGAGGAGACCAGAAACGACAGCCCCGTACTGAGCGAGAACGCGCCGGTGTAGACGCCGAGCGCGCGTCCGCGATCAGACTCGGGATACCACTCGCTCAGAAAGCGCATCCCAGGGACGTACACGCCGGCCATGAACGCTCCCGCCACGAACCGGAAGAACACGCCGACGATGAAGCCGTGTGCGAGCGCAGCGAACGCGATGCTCGCCAACCCAGTGCCGGTCGCGCCGACGGCGACCACGCGTCGGGTCGAATAGTTGTCGGCGATCAGTCCTGCGGGGATTATGGCGACCACGTATCCCGCTTGGAAGGCCGCGAAAACGATTCCTGCCTGCGTTCCCGATAGTGACCAGGTATCGACTATCTGCGGGAGCAGTGCCGAGTAGTTAAACCACACGAGAACAGAGAGCAGTAGGACGATGCTGGCGACGGCGAGTGACCGAGTTCGTTCGTGCACGGCTTTCGGACCCCTTTGATTATGTCTCCTGACGGATTCAGTTTGAGGAACCAGTCGAGCGTACTTAATATTATGGTTCTCGGGATGGATTCCAGCACATGACGAGTTCGTCTGCCGGGTTCAGAAGATCGATCGAAAGTGAAAGGATTCTCGTCGCGCCCGGCGTGTACGACGCCGTGAGCAAGATACTCGTCGAGCGCGCAGGTGCCGAGGTGGTCTATGTGCCGGGGTCGAGCGTCTCGACGTCAGTCCACGGATATCCGGACGTCAGGGGTGACGACGCTCACCGAGATGGTCGACCGCGCTCGCCAGATGGCTGGCGTGGTCGACGTGCCGGTGTTCGCGGATGCGGACACCGGCTACGGGAACCCGATCAACGTCCGCAGGACGGTCGAAAAGTTCGATCGCGCGGGTGTCGCCGGCATCAACCTCGAGGATCAGATCTTCCCGAAGAAGTGCGGTCACTTCGACAGGAAGGCAGTCGTGGTGACCGCCGAGATGGTGGCCAAACACCGAGCTGCCGTGGACGCCCAGTCGGACGACGATTTCGTGTTCATTGGCCGAACCGACGCACGAGCGGTCGAGGGGTTCGAGTCGGCCGTCGAACGCTCCGAGGCGTACCTGGATGCGGGCGCGGATGTCCTCTTCGTCGAGGCGCCGGAATCGGTCGCCGAACTCGAAGATGTAGCTGAACGGATCGACGTCCCTCTGCTCGCGAACATGACCGATAGCGGTCGAATCCCGATGCTAACGGTCGCCGAGTTGGAAGCGCTGAGGTACCAGGCCGAACTGTTCCTCGAGACCGGGTTCAAAGCCGTACTCAAGGTATTACAGGACGTGTACGGCGAAATCGTTGAAACTGGAACCCAGCAGGGCGTTCTCGACGAACTGGTGTCCTGGGGGGGTCGAAACGACATTACCTGCCTGGACGAGATCACCGAACTCGAGAGACAGTCCGTCGTCGAATCCGACGACGCGTCGTGAATCGGTCGACAACACTGGAAGCGAGTATTCGACTGGACGACGCTCCCGGACCGGATACGCCTTTATGCTTGGGATGAGATAGTGACCCGCATGGACGAGGAATGCGAGAGCGACGGCGTCGGAAGCATCTCGTTCGCGACTCCGGAGACCGAATTCGGCGAGGGGGTCGTCACGCTCCTTCCGGCGATGCTCGACGAGGTAGGCGTCGACGCTCCCCTCGTGGTGACGGACGCGGGCATCGAATCGGCGGGTGTACTCGATACCGCGCTCGCCGGTCTCGACGCTGCGCCCGCAGTTTACCACGCGACGACCGAACCGAGCGTCGACGACTTCGACGAACTGCCGGACGACGATTACGACGGCGTCGTCGCTGTCGGAGGCGGGTCGTGTCTGGACACGGCCAAGGTCGTCGCCGGCTTACTCACCCACGGCGGGTCGGCCAGAGACTATCTCGGCGTCGACCGCGTCCCTGGGCCGACCGTCCCCTCGGTCGCTATTCCGACGACGAGCGGGACCGGCTCCCAAGCGACCCAAACGGCGGTCGTCTCGTACGACGGGGTGAAACGCGGGATGAGCGACGAACTACTGCGCCCGGACATCGCGCTCGTCGACCCGGCGCTCACGTACGAACTCCCACGCGACGTAACCGTACAGTCGGGATTCGACGCGTTCGTCCACGCACTGGAGTCGCTGACCGCGCGCGACTATCGGCGGGTCGACCCGCGACCCATCAACTACCAGGGTTCGAATCCGATCTCGCGCCCGCTCTCTCGGCGGGCCCTCGGGTTGGTTCACGGATCGTTCGAGCGCGTCGTCGACGACGGCGTCAACCGCGAGGCCAGACAGGAGATGAACCTCGGCTCCCACCTCGCGGGAACTGCGTTCTCCAACGCGGGACTGGGTGCGGTTCACGCGCTTGCGAGTAGCGTCGGCGGGATGACTGGACGACCACACGGGGAGTGTCTCGCGGCCTCGCTGACCGCCGGCCTGCGCTACAACCTTCCAGTGCGGAAGTGTGAGTACGCCGACGTCGCGCGGGAACTCGGTGTGGCGAGGAGCGACGACGACACCGACGAAGCGGCCGATGCGCTGCTTGAGGAGTGCGGCCGGATTCGGGATGCCGTCGGCCTCCCTGAATCATTCGCCGACCTCGGCCTAGATCCGGACGACGCGGACGAGATAGTAGAAAACACGCTGATTCAAGAACGACGGCTCAAGACGAACCCGAGGCCCGTCGACGAGGATATCCGAGAACCGATAGCGCGGGAGTTGCGGTAAATCAGCGGACGAGGAGATAGACGCTGAGGAGTCCGGCGAGTAACGCGAGCGTGGCCAACGTGACGAACAGGGCTCCCGACCCGGCGTAGGTGAGGACGGTGCCCGCCATCGCCGCGCCCAGCGCTCCGATGCCGAACATCGCCAAGTAGGTGAACCCGTACGAGAGGCCGTGGCTGTCTGCGGTGACGTAGTCCGCGATGGTGGCTTGATACACCGGCGCGGCCACGTAGACGAAGAAGCCGAGGAGCACGCATACCGCGAGCAGCGGCACAACGCCGGCCGCCGACGCCGGGACGAAAAGCAGCGCGGCGATAACAAGCGCTCCGAAGGTGACGACGAGCGCGTGTTCGGTTTCGACCAGGTCGCTCACTTTCCCACCCGTGTACTGGCCGAACATCCCGACGAACAGAAGGCCCGCGTAGACATATCGACTGGGTTGGAACGACCGGCCGGCAAATGATACCGGTTCGAACATCTGGAGACCACCGAGAATCTCCGGGAGGAACGTCAAAATACCCCGGTAGTAGAGGCCGTACAGCATGATGATAGCGAACACGACTGTGAACGCCCGTGTGAAGAGTAAGCGAGAGTCACTGACGAGGTCCTGAAGGGAACCGAGGCCGCCGTCCGCCTCAACCGTCTGTCCGGGGTCGCCGTCGGCCGCGACCTCGGCGTCGTCGATGGCCGCCCGTTCGTCGAAAGAGAGTCTGAACGCGATCGTTCCGGCGACCACCGCTGGCACGACGAACATTCCGGCGACGAGTCGCCAGTCGAAGTAGGTGAGAAGGACCGCAGCCGCCAGCGGGCCGACCACGGTTCCGACGTTGCCGGCGACGCCGTGATAGGCGAAAGCGGTTCCGCGGTTCTCGGTGCCACGACTGAGCAGTGAGAGCCCGGCGGGATGGTAAAGGCTCGCTCCCGCCCCCCACAGAACCAGCGCCGTGCCGAGCACTGCCACGTTCGGAGCGAGACTCAAGAGCAGGAACCCTCCGCCCATCCCTGCTGCTGAACTGAGAACGAGTCTCTTCGACCCGTAGGCGTCTGCGAGGATGCCGCTCGGCAGCGCCCCCAAACCGATGAGCGCGTATCCAGCACCGACAACGATCCCGAGCGTGGCCTCCGTGGTCGCGAAGGCGTCGAGCCAGACAGTGACGAAGATGGGAATCGCCAACTCGTACGTGTGGAACATCGCGTGGGCGAGCATCGTGAAGCCGACGATGGCCCGGTCGTTTCGTTTCATCGTTCGTACTCTCTACGGGAATCGAGCGAACCGATGCGTCGGAGCAGTATAAATTTTGGTGACGAAGGCGTCCGTCGAACGACTCTATCCGGCAGCCGGCTCGAATGGGTTCGCGACGAGTCCGTCCCCCACCGACGCGGACGCACGACAGTAGAATTCGAGCCGAATTCAACAGATAGTAGATACGAATCGTCGGTACGGTTTTTGTTCCGGAGTCACGATACTCGCATGCATGGCAGAGACCCACATACTAGCCGAGTTTGCGGCGACGGCGACCCTCGACGACCTTCCCGCAGATGTAATCGAGAAGGCGAAACGAGCGATTCAGGATTACGTCGGCGTAGCACTGTACGGCTCACAGCACGGCGTCGGCGACCGAATTTCGTCGTATGTCGACGGATCCCTCCCGGGACGCGACGCGGCCGTGCTCGGTCACGGCACGGCGAGTCCCCCCGGCGCGGCGCTCGCGAACGGTGCGTTCGGACACGCCATCGACTACGACGACACCTTCGAGTCGATCGTCATCCACCCGACATCGCCGGTGTTTCCGGCCGCCCTCGCCAGCGTTCAAGTGGCAGAGGGTACGGGACGCGACGTCCTCACGGCGTACGTCGTCGGCGTCGAGGCAGCGTTTCGAACGGGTCACGCCACCTATCCGAGCCACTACGATAACGGGTGGCACAGCACCGGGACGGTCGGGACCTTCGGCGCGGCCGCCGCCGCGGCGTCGGCGCTCGGACTGACCTCCGAGGAGACCGAGTACGCGTACGGAATCGCGGCTTCTTGCTCCTCGTCGCTGAAGAAGAATTTTGGAACGATGACGAAACCGCTCCACGCCGGGCACGCTGCACAGATGGGCGTGCGCGCGGCGATGCTCGCAGACGCGGGGTTCACGGCCGATGACGCGGTGTTCGAGGGAGATATCGGGTACGGGCGCGTGATGACTCCCGGTGGCGAGTACGACCCGACGGAGATCACCGAGGACCTCGGCGAGACGTGGGCGGTCGACGACATCGGCTTCAAGCCATACCCCTCGGGCGTGATCACACACGCGGCGATGGACGCCACGCGCGAGGTGGTCGAGCGCGAAGATCTCTCGCCGGAGGATGTCGAATCGGTGCGAGTTGCCCTCGACGATGCGGCCTCCGAGATGCTCATCCACGCCAACCCCGACGACGCCCTTCAGGCCAAGTTCTCCATCGAGTTCTGTCTCGCGGTGATACTCCGCGAACGGGACGCCGGCGTCAAGGAGTTCTCGGACGAGTACGTCGCCGACTCGCGAACGCGCGAGGTGATCGAGAAAGTCGATCGGGAGTTCGAGCCGAACCTCTTCGGCGGCAACTTCGCGGGGTACGGCGCTCGCGTGACCCTGACGACGACCGACGGCAAGCAGTACGTCGCAGTCGAGAAACACGCGCCGGGAAGCCCCAACAATCCCGTCCCTGACAACCGTCTCGACGCGAAGTTCTTCGAGTGCGCCGAACCGACCGTCGGCCCCGAACGAGCGGACGCAATCGCCGCCGCCATCGACGACCTCGACGCCAACGGTGCCCTCGACCGCCTACTGAAGAACGCGACTGACGAGAACGAAGACACATGAGCGACGACTACGAACACCGTTCACTTCGCGAATTGAACGAGAATCCGGACAAACCCGGACGACGGTGGGAGGTGTCACCGCAGCTCGGCCTCGACGACTACAACTTCAACGTCGCCGTTCTCGAGCCGGGCGAGCGGTTATCGCAGAACGCGTACCACTACCACGACGACCAGGAGGAGTTCTTCTACATCGTGAACGGGCGATGTCGAGTCGAGGTCGAGGACGGAGCCTTCGACGCGGCGACGGACGACGTCGTTCGTTTCGACGAGGGTGTCCCCCACATGCTCCATAATCCGTACGACGACCCGTGTAAAATCGTGGCTATCGGCAGTCCACCGAAGGGGCGGCGGCCAGTACACCGAGTGCAGAGGTACGAGGAGTTGCTAGACGACAGATATGGGAACGGTGACGACCCGTCGTAGTCGAGACCACCCGCTCCCGACGAAGGGAAGTCGGCGGTAGTTTGATTGTGATTGTCGAGCATGATACGGGCGATGTCAGTGAAAGATGGCAGCGAGCGAATCGTCCCGGAGCGACGCGAGGAGTACGACGTGGTCGTGGTCGGATGTGGTATGGCCGGGTTGGCAGCTGGTGTCCGGGCCGCGGAGGTCGGTCGAAGCGTCGCGTTACTGGAGAAGTCACCCGCCGGTCGACGTGGTGGGCATACCCGATTCACAGAGTCCTTCCGAGTGCCGTCGGCGGACGCTGACCTCTTGGAGTACGGCTACGAGTTCGATATCCCCGATTACACGGTGTCGGAGTTCTACGACGACATCATGGCCCAGACGAACGGGCGGGCCGACGAGGAACTCGCCGATACGTTAGTAGAGAACGCGGGCGAGACGATAGAGTGGCTGACCAAACTCGGCGTCGACTGGGACATGACCCCGCTCAACTCCGGATACACCGTCGCTCGGACGTGGTTCGACGGTGAGGAGATGGTCGATACACTGGTCGATGCAGTGACCGATGCGGGCGCGGACGTCTACTACGACGCAGAGGCGAGAGGACTAGAACAATCGGCCGATCGACGAATAACGGCCGTCGACGCGGTGACCGACGACGGATTCGTTCGGTTCGACTGCGAGGCCGCGATAATCGCCGCCGGAGGGTACGAGTCGAGCCCGGAAAAGCGCACGCGCTACTACGGACCGGATTACGACGCGATGACCGTTCGGGGAAGCCGGTACAATACCGGGGAAGCGATCGACATGGCGCTGGACATCGGTGCCAAGGCGGTGGGTCAGTGGGGCGGCGCCCACATGGCGCTCATCGACGCGGCCGCACCGGACGTGGAGGGCGGAACCAACCGAATCGACGGCTACCAGTACGGGTTGCTGGTAAACCACGAGGGCGACCGATTCGTCGACGAGGGCGAGGATGCGCGCGCACACACGTACGCAAAGTTCGGACAGAAGATATTCGAGCAACCGAAGCACGAGGCCTTCATCTTGGTCGATTCGAAAACCATCGACGAGATCGACGCGACCGGCCCGTCCGACCCCACGGTCGGTGACGATCTCTGTGACGTCTTCGAACGATTGGGCTGTGAGAGCCCCAACGCCGCCGTCGCCACCGTTGAGGAGTACAACGCCGCCTGTGACCCCGGCACGTTCGACCCGCAAGTGCTCGACGGCAACGCGACCACCGAGGTGACGCCGCCGAAGTCGAACTGGGCGCTTCCGGTCGATGATCCCCCGTTCTACGGCTACGGGGTCACCGGCGGTATCACGTTCGCCTTCGGCGGGGTAGCGACCAATGCGGATGCGGAGGTCCTCGACACCCGCGACCGAGTGATCCCGGGACTGTACGCCGCCGGCAACAGCGTCGGCGGACTGTTCTACGACAACTACCCGGGCGGGACAGGGCTGACGAACGCAGCCGTGTTCGGTCGAATCGCCGGAGAAAGGGCCGCGAGGTACATCGTCGACTGAGTCGCGTCACTGTTCGCACCGACGCAGTCGCATTCGCTCTCGAACTTACTGGTTCTTCTGGAGTAGTTGATTGATCTCCTTGGCGGCCATCGACGTGGCCTTCTCCACGCTCGTGTTCTGTTGCAGGATGCGCTGGTGCATCTTCCGGGGAATCTCGTATGTGATAGCGTCGGCACCCGGCACCGCCGGGATAACAGCCGGCTTGAACTGCTTGAGCGTTTTCATCGCCGCGCCGCGCCAGAACTCTTTGTGCATCTCCGACTGCCCGAAGAAATCCTCCTTCTGGATCTGATCCGGCGAGACCGGGACGAACCCGAGGTTCTTCGAGTTCTGCACCGCCCGGTCGCTGTCGCCGACCCACCACTCGATGAACTTGACCGCGGCGTCCTTTTCCTTCTGATTGGAGAACGCGTCACCGATGAATCCCAGCGACGGGAGCCACGCGAGCGCCGCCTTCGTGCCCGCGTTCATCGGCAGCCCCCATGTGTACTGGCCGTTTTCCATGGGCTTCTGCTGTTCTTCGAGGTAGTCGCCCCACAGGTCGGTCGAGTCCTGGATGTGGTTGACCGCAATTTTCCCCGACCAGTGTAGGGTCGTCGACTCCTCGTCGCCGTGATTGATCGAGTTCTGGTGGAAGTAGCCCTGGTCAATGTAGTCCTTCTGCATCTTGATGGCCCTGCGGGCCTCCTTACTATCGATCGTGGCTTTTTTCCCTTTGAGGTCGACGACGCCGGACATCGATCCGCCGTGTTGGGGGATGTACAGCGACAGGTACTCTTCGTCGCTCTGTTTCATCCCGGTCGTATCCGGGGCAGCTCCCTTCTTTTTACCCATCTGGGTCTGCTTGAGCTTGTCATAGATCCCCGGCATATCGTCGTACCAGTGGAGGCTTCCTGCTTTGTGGTTCACTTCGCTCGGATCAATACCGGCTTGCTTGAGCCAGTCGGTCCGCCACGCAGTGAAGTACGGCCGGAACCCGAGCGGGAACGTCACGAGGTTGCCCTCCTTCCCCGTTGATTGAGCGCCCCACACTTCATGGCCGCTCATGATGGTGTCGGCTGTCTTATCGGCCAAGGACGAACTCTCCCAGAGGTCGTTGACGACCATACCAGCACCACCGGCGAGGATGCCGGGCCGCGTCATCACCTCGACGAGGTGCGGGACGTCCCCGCTCGCACGGGCTGCACGGAATTTCTTCGTGACGTCCGTGTACGGAACGCCCGTGATGTTGATCTGCGTTCCGGTCTCCTTCTGGAACTGTTTGACGATTTTATCGGTGTACTGCTTTTTCGTCTTCCCCTCGGTGTAGTACGACAACCAGACGTTCAGCGTCTGTTTGCCCGTATTACCGGTGGTTCCTCCTTGATTGTTGTTTCCGCCGCCGGAACAGCCGGCGAGTCCAGTTACCGTCGCTGCTGCGCCCGCCGCTTTCAAAAACCGGCGGCGATCGACGGAGCGGTGCTCCGAGTCGAAGTTCGTGTAACGCCTTCTTGCCACGAGTTAACAACCCACTATCCCATTAAATCGTGGAAATCTTAAATCTTCCCCACAGATATCTAATCAGTCTCCTGTGTAATTAATAATTATTGGATGTTTTCAATCGATTTCGGTTCCACTCGAATCGAGTACTGGGCTGACGGCGACCGCGATAGTCGCCAGCACGGCTAGCAGCGTCTACTGCGAAAAAACGGCGTGTGGTTACTGGTTCTGCTGTAGGAGCCGGTTGATCTCGGTCGCCGCCTGCGACGTCGCTTGATTGACGGCCTGATCCAACCCCGTCCCTTGCTGTAGCTGTTGAGCGATTCGCTGGTGCATTCCGCGTGGAATCTCGTAGGTGATGGCGTTCGCGCCTGGAACCGCCGGGATGACCGCCGGATCGAACTGATTGAGCGTCTTGAGACACGCACCGCGCCAGAACTCCGTGTGCATCTCCGACTGGCCGAAGAAGTTCTCGTTCTTGATCTGCGCCGGTGAAACAGGAACGAATCCGAGATTCTTCGAGTTCTGCACTGCCCGGTCGCTGTCGCCGACCCACCACTCGATGAACTTGACCGCGGCGTCCTTTTCCTGCTGGTTGTTGAATGCGTCGCTGATGAAGCCCAGCGACGGGAGCCACGCGAGCGCGGCTTTCGTGCCCGCGTTCATCGGCAGCCCCCATGTGTACTGGCCGTTTCGCATCGCTTGCCCTTGTTCTTCGAGGTAATCGCCCCACAGGTCGGTCGAGTCCTGGATGTGATTTCCGGCGATCTTCCCCGACCAGTGTAGAGTCGTCGACTCCTCGTCGCCGTGGTTGATCGAGTTCTGGTGGAAATATCCCTGGTCAATGTAGTCGAACTGCATCTTGATGGCCCTGCGGGCCTCCTTACTATCGATCGTGGCCTTTGTTCCTTTGAGATTGACGACACCGGACATCGACCCGCCGTGCTGGGGGATATACAGCGATAAGTACTCCTCGTCGCTCTGTTTCATCCCGGTCGTATCCGGAGCAGCTCCCTGGTTGTTGGCCAACTGGGTCTGTTTGAGCTTGTCGTAGATTCCCGGCATGTCGTCGTACCAGTGGAGGCTCCCAGCCTCGTGATTGACTTCGGTCGGGTCGATACCGGCTTGATTGAGCCAGTCAGTCCGCCACGCGGTGAAGTACGGCCGGAACCCGAGCGGGAACGTCACGAGGTTGCCCTTCTTCCCCGTCGATTGAGCGCCCCAGACCCGATGACCGTTCATAATCTTGTCTGACGTCTTATCGGCCAGCGACGAACTCTCCCAGAGGTCGTTGACGACCAAGCCAGCACCGCCGGCGAGGATACCGGGCCGCGTCATCACCTCGACGAGGTGTGGGACGTTCCCGGCGGCGCGGGCCGACCGGAACTTCGTCACGACGTCGGTATACGGGACCCCAGTAACGTTGATTGTCGTCCCGGTTTCGTTCTGGTATTGTTTCACCAACTCGTCGGTGTACTGCTTTTTCGTCTTCCCCTCGGTGTAATACGACAACCAGACGTTCAGCGTCGGATTACCCTGCAGCCCCACGTAGCCCGTGAGTCCGGTCGCCGTTGCGCCGGCTCCGGCGGCTTTGAGGAAATTTCGCCTATCAATCGTACTATTGTCCGTTGCCTCAGGGGCAACGTCTTGTTGCTGTGTCATTTGGTAACTCCCCACCACAATGAACATCGAGACAGTCTATCATAAACTTTTGCTGTAATTTTCTGACCGTCAGCACATCTCAATAGGATGATGGACACACCAATCGGTAGGGAGTCCGGCCGACGCAACGTTTATGATGGCCATCCCTGTATGTCATGGTATGTCAGGCCAGACCGTACGGTCAGGTGTCGGTAGAACGGACGCGTCGGACTACCTCGATTTAGCGGCGAAAATCCTATACGTAGTCGCCGGAGTGCTGTTTCTGGCTGGGTTGTATTTCGACTGGCAACACACCGGCCAGATCCTCATCCCCCAGTTCGCGCTCGCCAACGAACCGAACGCGAACAGTGGACTGTTCATCCTCTCGATTATCATGCTTGCCCTCGGGTACCTAATCTCGATAGTCAGCCATAAACTCGAAGAGTGGCGGACCGAAGAAGTCGACCAGACCCAGGAGTGGACGGTCGACGTGGGGAAGTCTTCCAAGAAGTAGCGACCGTCGAGCGACGGAGCGACGAACTGTTCTTCCGCGGGTACTCTACCGAGCTATTAATTTCAACGGTGCGAACGAGTGTCTCGACGTACCGGAGACGACCCTCGCTCATCGTCGATCACCAGTCGAGTCAAAAAGAGATGGAACGCGGAACGAGAGGCGGCGAACCGATTCAGCCCTTGACACCGCCACCCGACGAGAGTCCTTCGACCAGGTACTTCTGCAGGTACATGTACATGGTGATCGGAACGATCATCGAGAGGAACGTCCCGGCCATGATGAAGTGGAAGTTCCGGACGAAGAACGTCCCCTTCAGTTCGAGAAGCGCCGGCGCGAGCGTGGTGTGCAGCGGGTCCTGACCGATGATGAACGCCATCAGGTAGTTGTGCCACGCCAAGAGGAACGCCAGCAGGAACACCGACGCGAGCGCCGGACGCGACAGCGGCAAGATGACCCTGAAGAACGCACCGATCTGCGTACAGCCGTCCACCCGAGCGGACTCCTCCAAGTTGTCTGGGAGGTCTTCGAAGAACCCCCTGAGGAGCCAGATGTTGTACGGTAACGTGAACGCAGTGAACGCCAGAATCATCCCGATGTAGGTGTTCAGCAGTCCCAGTTGCTGCATCAGGACGAAGATGGGGATCGCCAACAGAACGACCGGGAACATGAACCCAGCAACGCTCAACACGAACAACGAGTTCTTGAACGGATAATCGAGCCGTGCAAACGAGTATGCGGCGAACACCGCCGAGACCGTTGCCAACCCAGCGGTTCCGACGCTGACGATAAACGTCGCCAACGTGTACTCCACGAACGGAAATGCGGACCACATCGTTCGCCATGCGTTCCGACCGCTCCAGGCGACCGGGTCGAAGGTGATGAACGGAATCCCCAGCGGCGTCGTGAATATCATCTCGGGAGTTTTCAGCGAGTTCGCGAAAGTATAGTACACCGGCAGCAGCATCCACACCATCAGCACCGCCAGGGAGATGTACTTCAGCACCGGCTTGTAGTGTGTCTCCCAGGACAGTCTCCCTCGGTCTGTTTCGAACTCGAATCGCGTGTCTGTATCAGTGCTCATCAGTAGTCCTCCGTTTCGGTGCGCACCCAGATGAGGATCAGCGGGATGATGCCGACCGCGAACAGCATTCCCAGCGCTGCGGCCTCGCCCATACTCCAGTCGAGGAACGCCGACTTGAAGATGGCGACCCCGAGGAACGTCGTGTAGTTGACCGGACCGCCCTGCGTAACGGCCCACGGTATCGCCACCTTCCCGACGGTGAACACCGTCCGAATCATCACGACTGTGACAATGACGGTTCGGAGGTGGGGCAGCGTGATGTAGCGGAACCGCTGCACCGGGCCCGCGCCATCGACCTTCGAGATTTCGTATAACTCACTCGGTATCGATTGAACACCAGCGAGAAACACGACGTACATGAACCCGAAGTCACGCCACACCTTCGCAATGATGACCCCCCAGAACGCCCAGGGCGTGTTCGAGGTGATTCCGCCGGACGCGGGGATGTTGAAGAACATGTTGAGAGTGTTGTAGACGATACCGTAAGTAGCAGCCTGCTCCATGATTCCGAACGTCAGTCCGGCGGCAATTGCTGGACTGGCGTACCCCGCCAGCATCAGTCCCCGCCAGAACGGGCGAGCGGGGAGGGTCTCGTTCATCACGAGCGCGGCCGCGAGCGCGACCACGAGGTCGAACGGAACCACGACGAGTTCGTAGAGCAGCGTCATCTTGATGCTGAACAGGAATAGGTTTTGTCCCGCGCCGAACAGCCAGTACTCGTAGTTCTCGAAACCAACCCACGGGTCAGTCGCGTTCGGATCGAGCGTGAACTGCTTGAAGCTCAACAGAAGCCCGTTGACTACCATGGGATAGAAGACGATCCCTGTCAGCAACACGAGCGTCGGCAGCAGGAACAGGATACCCTGGAGCCCGCCGTACTCCTCGAGCAACCGGTCGAAGAAGGATCGGTCACGTTGCGCGATTTCATCAGAAACCGTCGCCATGGATCACCCCTCCTCCTCGTGTGCGCCTGTGGTGGAGCCGTCGGTTCGAACCCCCTCGTCCATCGGGCTGGACGTGCTGGGGACGGTACCTTCGGTCGCGTGCATCCACTTTACGACTTTCGGGCCCTCCGGGCTGAAGAAGTGGACGTTCGGCCATTCGACTTCCAATCCGACCGTGTCGCCCTCCGTCACCCGTTCGGTTGACTGGACGACCGCGTTCACCCGGCGATCGCCTACGTCAAAGTAGAGGATCTTGGTGTCGCCCATCGGTTCGACAACCTCGATTTCGATGTCGATGAGGCCGGCGCCGGGGTCAGTGATGTTGAGGTTACCCGGTCGAATACCGAGGATGACGTCCTCACCCGGGAGTCCGTTGCGGAGTTCCTCGGCGACTGCATCTGGCAACTCGACGTCGAACTCGTCGCCGCCGACCGAATTTCCGTCGAAGCGCATCTCGAAGAAGTTGATCGACGGACTCCCGATAAAGTCGGCCACGAACAAGCTGTTGGGATCGTGGTAGATATCCTCGGGGGGTGCGATCTGCTCGATCCGCCCGGCGTTCATCACTGCGATGCGGTCGCCCATGCTCATCGCTTCCTCCTGGTCGTGCGTGACAAAAACCGTCGCCACGTCGAGCTCCTGTTGCAGTTCCTGGATCTCGGTTCGCATCACCGCGCGAAGCTTCGCGTCGAGGTTGCTGAGCGGTTCGTCGAGGAGAAACAGTGCAGGGTCACGGACAATCGCGCGTCCGAGTGCCACGCGCTGTTGTTGGCCGCCGGACAACTGGTTCGGGTATCGATCGAGTAAGTCGCCGATCTCCATGATGTTTGCAGCCCATCGAACCTGTTCGTCGATCGTCTCCCTGTCGGCATCGCGCATCTTCAGCCCGAACGCCATGTTCTCGTACACTGTCATCGATGGGTACAGCGCATAGTTCTGGAACACCATCGAGATGGCACGATCTTTCGGTGGCAGTTCGGTCACGTCGTGACCGCCGAACGTGATAGTACCCGAGTCGGGTACCTCGAGTCCGGCGATGCAGCGAAGCGTCGTCGACTTGCCGCACCCGGACGGCCCGACGAGGACGAGCAGTTCTCCTTCGTCGATGTGGAGGTCGATATCGTCGACCGCGATTACCTGTCCGTCATTGAACGTCTTTCGGACGTCATCGAGATTTGCATCAACCATGGTTGAGCAGTGTGTTTATGTTGTTTGGTATCACGCGATTCTTGATTTGATGTCTCGCCATCGGTACTCACTCCGCCTCCGGACCGGCTCGTACTCGGCTCGCACCGAATCGGTTGGTGAGCACTGCTTTGATAATCGGTACGAACATGATAGAACCGAGGACGAGTCCGGCGACGACGATCGATCCGTCGATCGTTCCTGCGGTTCCGACCGGCCCTTCGAGCCAGAAGTAGAACGGGATACTCAGAAGGGCGTACACGACGATTGCCGCTCCCAGCGGGTGATTCGTGACCCACTCGGAACCACCGTCTCGATCGTGGGCCTGGTTAGTCTGCCCCATACTGGCTAACACATACCACAAAGTTATAAACTCTTGCATGGTCAGTAGTCATTGAATTGTCATTAGGAGTCAATCCGATGCAAAATCTTATCCGATTGGTCGGTCATTCGTCATGCATGTCACGGTCAACCGATGGCAACGACTATGCTACGTCGGGTATCCTCGACGGAGTTCGGGTTCTCGACCTCTCGACGTTCGTCACAGGCGGATTCTGCTCGCTCATGCTCGCGAATCAGGGCGCCGAAGTCATTAAGATCGAACGCCCAGAGATCGGCGACGACAACCGTCACTCAGGACCGCCGTTCGTCGACGCCGACGGGTACGACGGACCGGGAAAGACCGCATCCGACCGCGGCGAATCACCCTACTTCTGGACGGTGAACTACGACAAGAAGAGCGTCGAACTAAACCTCAAGAGCGACGAGGGATTATCGGTGCTCTACGACCTGGTAGGTGAGGCCGATGTGTTCATCGAGAACTACCGTCCGGGAACTGCCGATCGACTCGGCGTCGGGTACGAGGATCTTCGCGAATGCAACGACGAACTCGTCTACTGCTCCATCTCGGCGTTCGGCAACTCAGGGCCGTGGAGCGACCGCCCAGGGTACGACCTGCTTGTCCAGGGAATGAGCGGAATCATGGACGTCACCGGGCCCGAAGACGGTGACCCGGTGAAGGTCGGGTTACCCCAGACTGACCTCATCACCGCGATGTGGGCTGCGTTCGGTATCGTGGGCGCGCTGTATCGTCGCCAGTTGACCGGCGAAGGCGATAAGGTCGAACTCGGTATGCTGGATGCTGCGCTCCCGTGGTTGACCAAACAGGCAGGGAAGGCGTTCGCGGGCGAGGAGCCGAAGCGGATGGGGACGAAAGACCCTGTGCTCGCACCGTATCAGGTATACCCGACGGCGGACGGTCATCTCAGCGTCGCGGCGGCGAACCAGAAGCTCTGGACAGAGTTGTGCGATGCCATCGACCGGCCCGACCTGGCCGACGATCCGCGATTCGAGACCAACGCCGACCGCGTCGAGAACATGGCCGAACTAGAGGCGGTGCTGTCGAACGTCTTCCAACAGCAGCGAACCGAAGAGTGGATCGAACTGCTCGCTGACAAACACGGCCTCCCCGTCGGACCGGTGTACAGCGTCGACGAGGCGCTCCACAATGAACAGGTGGATGCCCGGAACGTGCTGTCGACGACGGACCACCCGGCGGCCGGAGAGATGCCGGTCATCGAACATCCCCTCAATTTCAACAACGCGGAGTCCGGCTTCCAAGATGCCCCGCCGCTCCTCGGTGAGGACACGGAATCGATCCTCCGCGAGTTGGGGTACGCCGACGAGGACATCGAAACGCTCAGAGATGCCGGAGCGATTCCCGACGAATGACGCTGTCGACACTATGACAGACGAAAACACTACGCCGGATCGATTCCGGGACGGGACGGCCGGGAACGAGAACGACCGCGACGTCGTCGAGGACCACGCGGACCAGCACGTCCCAGAGGAGGACACGCATCTTCTCGCGCGGGTTCCGGGGTGGGTCGTCGCCCTCGGGGCGGGATCGCTGATGACGGCGACACTCATCACGCTCGTCGGGACGGTGTTCCTTTGGTACTCCGTCTCGCAAGGGCTGTTCTACGGCTACGAGCCGTACGAAATCGTTCTCGCGGGGGTGCAATTCACCGGAGTAACGGCGTTTCAGGCGATCGGCGTCCATTGGGCTCGACAGCGCGTCCGGTGGATGTGGGTCATGCTCGCAGCCATCGCGGGCTCACTGACGTTCGTTGCACTCCCGTTCACCGCGGTTGCGCTGGTGTGTATCGGTCTCGGCAAGTACCATTTCACTCTCGAGACGCCGACGAACGTCATTCGCGGCGAGGAAAACTAACCCCCACGTTTATTCTTTGAAACCTCATCGCATTCCGTATGACAACGACTGACGCGACCGCCCGACTGGCGGCGCATTGCGAGGAGTCGAGTTTCGACGACCTGCCCGCCGACGTACGGGAGAAACTCAAGCGTCACGTCCTCGATTGGCTCGGAGTCACACTCGGCGCGCACGAACACGCTGCATCGACACCGTCGATTTTCGAGGGGTTGGTTAGTAATGGAGAGGGAGGCGAGGCGACGGTAGTTGCAACGGGCGAGCACTGCTCACCGAACCGTGCCGCCGCGGTCAACGGGGCGCTCGCCCACAGCCTCGACTTCGACGACACCCACCGCGAGTCGTCGCTCCACCCCGGTGCCCCGGTGATTCCGGCCGCCCTCGCAGTGGCTGAACGCGACGGGGCGACCACCGAACAGGTTCTCGCCGGCGTGTCGGCGGGGTTCGATGTCGCCTGCATCCTCGGCCGAGCCGTCAACCCGGACGCTCATTATGACCGGGGGTTCCACGGAACGGCTACCTGCGGTACGTTCGGCGCTATCGCTGCCGCAGGCGTGGTAGCGGGACTCTCGGTCGGCGAATTCGAGGCAGCGTTCGGTGTCGGCGGCAGTCAGGCCGCCGGATCGTTGCAGTTCCTGTCGAACGGCGCGTGGAACAAGCGTCTTCACCCGGGATTGGCCGCACGACGTGGAGTCACCGCCGTCTCGCTGGCCGCGGCCGGATTCCGAGGCGCGGATGCGGCCATCGAGGGGGAGTACGGTTTCCTCGCCGGGTACACGGACGACCCCAACCCCGCGGCGTTCGACCGACTCGGTGACGACTACGCCGTGCTGGAGACTGCGCTGAAACCGTACCCGTGCTGTCGGTACATGCACTCTGCGCTCGACGCACTCACCGAAATCGGAGCACAGATTGACTCGAATGCGGTAGCATCAGTGGTTGTCGACCTTCCTGAAGCAGGCGTGCGACTGACCGGCGACCCCATCGAGCGCAAGCGTCGACCGTCGAACTTCGTCGACTGCCAGTTCAGCATGCCGTTCGGTGCCGCCCTCGCGATGTCGACCGGTGAGGCAGGACTGGCGGCTTTCCTCGACGCTCAGTCACACCTTGACGACGCCGAACTCCGCGAGTTGATGGATGCAACCGAAATGGTGTCGACAGACGTTGTCCAGTCGCGATTTCCGAATCAGTGGGCCGCACGGGTCGTCGTCGAGACGGAAGACGAAACCTACGAACGGGTCGTCGAGACTGCGCTGGGCGAACCCGAGAAACCGCTGGGTTGGGACGGCGTGACAGAGAAGTTCGATACGCTGGCACGGTCGTCGGGGGTCGATGGCGATACGCGACGAGAAATCGTCGAAATCACGCGCGAACTCGAGATCCACTCCGTCACCGACTTGACCGATGCATTCCGTAAGCCGCGGTTGAAGCCACACGAGTCATGATGGCGCTAGACGTCGTGAACCGAGTTGCAGCCAGAGTCCGCCGTGGAGTGGACGCGCTCCGCGGAGACGGCCGGGGGCGCGTCCTCGTCGTCGTGGCCACGGGGTGGTTGTTGGTGCTCGGCACTCGTATCGTCCTCCCCGCGCTCCTTCCACAGGTCAAATCGGCGTTCGGCATCGACAACGCGACCGCCGGGTTGCTCGTTTCGGTACTCTGGGGAGCGTACGCGGTGACACAGTTTCCCGCCGGGATGATGATCGACCGGATCGGCGAGCGGATAACGCTGACCGCGAGCACGGTCGTCACCGCCGCCGGGGCCGCCGCCCTGACCGTCGCACCTTCGTTTTCGGTGTTCGTCCTCGGCGGCGTACTGTTCGGTCTCGGCTCCGGCCTCTACGCCCCGCCGCGGGTGACGGTGCTGTCGCGCATCTACCCCGACCGTGATGGGACGGCGCTCGGAGCCACCTTCGCCGTCGGCAACCTCGGCGCGGCGGGGCTGCCGCTCGTCGCGGGGGCGCTGGCGCTGTGGTTCCACTGGCGGGCCGGATTCGGCTTCGTCGTCCTCCCACTCGTGCTGGTCGCGTTCGGCTTGTGGTCTTACGTCCCGAATCGAGCGGATGGAGAAACCCGTGCAGCCGAGCAGTTCACCCGCCGAACCGCCATCCGGCTCTTCCGCGGCATGACCGATCGTCACGTGGTGCTCGCGTGGGTCGCGATGACGCTGATCCTATTCACGTATCAGGGTATCACTGCCTTCCTCCCGACCTACCTCATCGACGTTAAGGGACTAACGCAGGGAACCGCATCAGTGCTTTACGGACTGTTCTACGCGAGCGGGGCGGTCTCTCAGTGGTTCGCAGGCAACGCCGCCGACAGATACGGCGAGCGAACCGTGCTCGCCGCGCTCGCGGGCGTCGGAGTGGTCACGGTCGGACTGCTTCCGTTCGTCGGCGGAACTGTGGCCCTCGCAGCACTGCTCGCGCTACTCGGGACCCGACTCGGAATCGGCCCCGTCGGTAACGGATACGTGGCAGCGCTGTTACCGGACGAGATTCAGGGGGCGGGGTACGGGCTGTTCCGGACGTTCTATCTCGCGGTCGGCGCGCTGGGGTCGCTGTTCGTCGGCGTCCTCGCAGAGTGGGACTGGTTCGACGAGGCGTTTCTGGTGCTTGCGGGTGTCACTGCAATTTCCTCGGTGCTCTACCTGTTCCTGCCGACTTCGCCCGCTTCAGTGGCTGTTGGTACGACTTCGGACACCGACAGCGGGATCAGCGGCGGACTCTCTAGTTCTGCTGAACCGGGGAGTGACACAGACGGTGAAAACGACCGAACTACAGACTGACAGAATCTCCGCTCAGTCTGCCAGCCGCTTACGGAGGTCGGCGATCACATCTTCAGTCGTCGACTGTCCGTCGAGGTCGGGCGTCCGAGGTGCGTCTGGGTCGGCCACCTGCTCTGCAACTGCGTTCCAGAGGGCGTCGGCTGCCGGCTGTTCGCCAAAGTGTTCGAAGAGCATCGACCCCGAGAGAACAGTCGCGAGAGGATTGGCGACGCCCTGCCCGGCGATGTCGGGCGCGCTACCGTGTACCGGTTCGAACATCGACGGGTAGCCGCCATCGGGAACGATGTTCGCCGAGGGTGCGAGACCCATGCTTCCGGTGACGATGGCACCGATGTCGGTCAGAATGTCTCCGAACAGGTTCGACGCCACAACCACGTCGAACTCCTCGGGGCGGCGGATGAAGTCCATGCTCGCGGCGTCGACCAGCAGGCGTTCGACTGTGACCTCGGAGTACTCCGCACCAACTTCCTCGACGATTTCGTCCCAGAATACCATGCTGTAGGCCTGCGCGTTGGATTTGGTGATGCTGGTTAACTTCTTCTCACGCTCGGTCGCAGCTTCGAATGCAGCACGGACGATTCGCTCGGTTCCATCGCGCGTGAATACACCACTTTGAATCGCCACGTCGTTGTCGAACCCGCTGTGTTCGCGTCCACCGATATCAGCGTACTCTCCCTCGGTGTTCTCACGATAGACGACAAAATCGATGTCGCCGCCGTCGTAACCGCGCAGCGGACTTTCGATACCGTCGAACAGAACCGAGGGGCGCTTACAAATACCCTGGTCGAACCCCTTACGGATAGGCAACAGCAGTCCGTGGAGCGTGACGTGGTCGGGAACCTCTGGGTGGCCCACCGCTCCCAGCAGAATCGCGTCGGAGTCTTCCAGTCGGTCGAGGCCATCATTCGGCATCATGGCACCCTCGTTCAGGTACCGTTCACTACCCCAATCGTACCGAGTAGTTTCGAACTCGAAGCCCTCCGCTTCGGCAGCGTCCGCGAACAACGGAAGCGCCGCGTCGACGACTTCCGGACCGATACCGTCACCAGGAATGGTTGCTATATCGTACGCCATACACTACCAATCGGAGAAATGGCGTAAAAAACCTCGGTCGAAGATGACGGGTTCGATCAGCCGATACCACTACACGTCGGCCCGGAACTCGGCCAGCACGTCCTGGTCGATTTCGATGCCGAGGCCGGGAGCGTCCGGAATCGGCACCTCGTTGCCGTCGTTCGTGATGGGGTCGACGGCGAGATCTTCGCGGATGGGATTCGGCGTGCGGTCGAACTCCAACATCGGGTCGCCGGGAATCGTCGCCAGTACCTGGAGGCTGGCGGCGAGCGCGATAGCACTTCCGAACACGTGGGGCAAACACTGGATGTTCGCCGCGTTCGCCATCGTAACCACCCGTTTCGTCGTCGTGATGCCGCCAGCACTGGTGACGTCGGGTTGAACGTACCCGACAGCCCCTGCGTCGAGCACGCGGTCGAACTCGTGCTGAAATGCCCAGCATTCACCGCCCGCAAGCGGTACGTCGACCTCGTCGTTGAGCGTGGCGTAGTTCTCGACGTTCCGAGGTGGCACTGGTTCCTCGAAGAAGTAGACGTCGAGGTCCGCAAGGCTCTCGGCGACCCGTCTCGCGTCAGCGACGTCGTACGCGTGGTTGGCATCGGTCATCAACCGCACGTCGTCGCCGACCGCGTTCCGGATGGCCCGGACGAGTTCCACGTCCTTCTCGGGGCCCCATCCGAAGTGGCGCGCGAGACCGATTTTGTTCTTTAGCGCGTCGAACCCCGCCGCGACGTGACCCTCTGCCTCGTCGACGACGTCGGTACGGAGTTCCTCGAAGTCCTCGACATCGCCCCAGAAATGCCCCGTCGCGTACGCCCGGACTCGATCGCGTCGCCGGCCACCAACGAGCGTCGAGACGGGAGTGCCGACAGCCTTCCCGTAGAGGTCCCACAGCGCGATGTCCACACCACTAACGACGCTGGCGGGGACGTAGGAGTGGTACGACGACCGCAACTTGTACACCAGGTCGTCGTGTATCTGCTCGACAGTGCGGGGGTCGCGACCGACGAGCAACGGAGCGACGTACTCCTCGACGAGTTCACGGTTGCCCGCCGTCGGTCCCCAACACTCCCCCCACCCGACCTTCCCGTCGTCGGCTTCGACCCGAACGAGGCAGTACTCACGGCTGTCGATCCACTTCTGGGCGTTGGCGAATCGTTCTCCAAGGTCTCTGCGGAGCGGAATCGCTTCAACGGTGGCGACTTCCATGCACGCCACGTCGGAGTCGACCGTACTGAAACTTTCCCCATGATAGTAAACCACACGATGAAACACCACCTCGCGACGGCTGGAACCAGGCTCGTCGTTGTCGGTATCGTCTACCCGATGTGATACGCGTTCGATTCGTCGCCGTGAATCACGAACCGCCGTCGCGAACCGAATGACGAGCATCCTCGTCAAGCACTTGGTCGAGGACGTCGTCCGTGTGTTCCCCCAAACGCGGCGGCTCGCGGCTCGTCCCCGTGTCAATGTCGGAGAATCGGGCCGGGAACTGGACCAGCGGCATGTCGACGCCGCCGAGTGACAGGTCGCTGGTCACTTCGCTCTCGCGGAGTTGCGGATCCTCGAACACCTCGGCGGTATCTCGGATCGGCGCGCCCGGAACGTCGGAGTCGCGGAACAGGTCGAACCACTCGTCGGCGGATCGCTCGGCGAACAGCGGTTCCAACGCCGCGGTCAGTTCCTCGCGGTGCTCGACCCGGTCGGCGTTCGTTGTGAACCGTGGATCGTCGACCAGGTCCGGCCGGTTGATGGCGTCACAGAACGCTTCCCACGTCCCCTCGCTTCCGACGGCGACCGCGAACCAGCCGTCGGCGGTCTCGAACGCTCGGTACGGCGCGAGCGAGGGGTGGGCCGTTCCCATCCGCGGATACGGGTCGCCGGTGGCGAGCGTCCGGCCGGCCCGCTCGGTCAGCCATGAGACAAGGCCCTCGAACATCGGTACCTCGATGCGCTGGCCGCCGTGCCGGTCACGGACGTATAGCGCAATCACGACACAGAGCACAGCGTACATCCCGGCGCTGATGTCCCCAATCGGAATCCCCGGACGCGCCGGGGGACCGTCGGCCTCCCCCGTCACGCTCATGCTTCCACTCAAGGCCTGCACGACCATATCGAACGCCGCGAGATCGCGGTTGGAGCCCTCTAGAAACCCCGATATCGAGCAGTATATCAACTCCTCGTTGACCACTTGGAGGTCCTCGAATTCCAGGCCCCACTCCGCCATGGTTCCCGGCCGGTAGTTCTCGACCACGACGTCGGCGGCCGCAGCGATGCGCTCGAACGCCGCAGCGCCGGGGGCGGTCGAGAGGTCGAGTTCGACGCTTCGCTTGCCCCGGTTGAGCGACGCGAAGTAACTCGACACGTCCGAATCGCCCACCGACGGACCGACTGCTCGCGTGATGTCGCCGATTTCCGGGCGTTCGATCTTGACCACCTCGGCACCGAGGTCTGCGAGCAACTGAGTGGCGAACGGTCCCGAGAGCATCTGAGTGCAGTCGAGCACGCGGACGCCATCCAAGGGTCGTTCGGTGCTGTCGGCTTCCGTCATCTCCGATCCCGCCGATTGACCGACGTCGATTCCGCCTCGTTTCGTGACCATTTTTCAAATCGTGAGCGTCGACGCATACGGGTACGGTATCCCTCAGTGATAAAATAAAGAGGGGGAGCGTCCGAGCGTGTATCGGTCGATAAAACGGTGACCGTGTAGGTGCGGACGACGGCGTGACAAGAATGAATACTCCCCCAGACGTGAATACACCATGTCGAACTACGAGTACGCGACCGAACTCGACGTTCGGTTCCGTGACCTCGACGCGATGGGCCACGTCAATAACGCCGTCTACGCTACTTACTTAGAGCAGGCGCGCGCCGACTACTACGCCGACGTTCTCGACCTCTCGCTCGCCGGAGTGGACACGGTTCTGGTGAGCCTCTCGATGGAGTACCGGCGTCCCATCACGGCCGACGAGACGGTCACGGTAGCGCTCGGAATCGGAAATCTCGGAGAGTCGAGCATCCCGATGGAGTACAAACTCCGAACCGAGAAGGGTGTCACAGCTATGGCCGAGACGGTGCAAGTGGTGTTCGACCGTTCGAGCGGCGAATCGCGCCCGATACCGGATCGGTGGCGCGACCAGATCGCCCAGTACAAGCGCACGAACGGTTGACGACGATTCAGGCCGAATCGTCGTCAACCTCGGGACGAACCCTCTGAAACGTTCGGTAGAGACAGACGATGACTGTGATTGTCACCCAAAGCTCTTTCTTGGCTGATTGTGTATCCGATTCGTGTATGGCCTATTACAGCTCCTACGAGAGCATTACGGTAGACGTCTCCGATGGCGTCGCCACTATCGAGTTTCACCGACCCGAGAAATACAACGCTCTCAACACCGAGGTGATGTTGGACCTCCAGCGAGCGTTCGACGAACTCCAACTCGACCGCGACGTGGACGCCGTCGTCATCACCGGGGAGGGTGACGACGCCTTCTCGGCCGGTGCAGACATCGAACAGTACGCCGGGACCGCCGAGGAACACGACCCACGTCAGAAAGATCGCCAGAAGCTGTTCTACGAAATCTACCGTGCTCCGCTTGAGCTTCACGCACCAGTCATCGCCAAGATAGACGGATACTGCGTGGGCGGTGGGCTGATACTCGCGATGTACTGCGACATGCGAGTCGCTACGGAAAAATCGCGGTTCGGCGTCCCCACCTGCGACATCGGTCAGATTCCAACTGGCGGGTCGACCTACCGGGCGGTTCAACTGGTCGGCGAGGCCAAGGCCAAGGAACTCGTCTTCACGGCCGGATACGTCGACGCTGAGGAGGCCCACCGAATCGGACTGGTAAACCACGCTGTTCCGTCCGGGAGCCTGGACGAGAAAGTCACGGAAATCGTCGACAGTATCCAGGACACCGGCCGCATGGCAGTCAAGAACTCCAAGAGAGCTATCAATTACGCCGCCGACGCCCCCGACATCGAGACGGCGAGGAAGTACGAAGCGGACCTCTGGTGGGAGCAGTTCGCCACCGACGAACGCCGAGAGCTAGTAGACAAATTCAACGAAAAGTAGCCGGTAAATCTTTTTATGCTCGGAAATGCGTTGGTACGTTATGTCGGCACACGGGCCGCTATCAGACCTGACTGTCGTAGAGATGACTGCCCACCGAGCCGGACCCTTCTGCGGGGCGTTGCTCGCCGACCTCGGTGCCGAGGTCGTCAAGATAGAGCGCCCGGGCGTCGGCGACCCGGCACGCGACCAGGGACCGGGCCCGGCAGGCAAGTCGGGCTATTTCATGGCCAACAATCGGAACAAGAAGTCCGTTACGCTCGATTTGAAAACCGATGCCGGCCGAGAAGCGGCGCTCGAACTGCTCGCCGAGGCGGACGTCTTCGTCGAGAATTTCGGTTACGGCGTCACAGAAAAGCTCGGTATCGGCTACGAGGACGTCCGTAAGGTGAACGACGACGTAATATACGCCAGCATCAAGGGATACGGCGAGACGGGGCCCTCGAAGGAAAAGAAGGGTCTGGATCTCATCCTGCAGGCCGAAGGCGGTATCATGAGCGTGACCGGACCCGAGGGCGGCGAACCGGTCAAGGTCGGACAAGCCGTCGGCGACCTAGGCGCAGGGATGTTCGCGACGATCGCGGTCCTGGCTCGTCTACACGAGCGCGACCGGCAAGACGCGACGGACGAAATCGATAGCGGCGAATTCGTCGGAAAGTTCGACGTGGGTCTGTTCGACACCATCGTCAGTCTCATGAACGAATACCTGACGTTCCACTCGATGACCGGCGAGGTGCCCGGTCCACAGGGCACCTCGCACCAGTCGCTCGTGCCGTACCAACTGTTCGAGACTGCCGACGGACACGTCGTCACTGGTGTTCCGAGCGACGACCGATGGGACGACTTCGTGGACGTCGTCGGCCGCGAGGAACTTCGCTCGTACCAAACCAACGACGAACGCGTCGAAAACGAGGAGACAGTCGTTTCGATGATACAGGAGGAGTTCGCGAAACACTCGACCGACTACTGGTTGTCCGAGTTGACCGAACACGGGTTTCCGAACGGACCGCTCAACGACGTCGCAGAAGTTCTGGACCACGAGCAGGCCCGAGCGCGGGGACTCGTTCGAACGCACGACGACCCCGACGGTGGGGACGTTACGATACCCGGTCATCCCGTCAACTTCCCCGATTTTGAAACCGAGATACGCAACCCTGCACCACGACTGGGCGAACACACCGACGAGGTATTCACGGACATCGCCGACGACCAGACCAGGCTGGACGAATGGCGAGCGGGTGGCGCGTTCGGGGGGAGCGTGGACGATGAGTGACGACAAGAACCGTGAGCGGCCAGACCTCGACCCGCTGTTCGCACCCGACTCGGTCGCCGTGGTCGGGGCCAGTCCTGATTCGTGGTATTCCTCACAACTGATGGATAACCTAATCGACTACGGGTACGACGGGGCGGTGTACCCCGTCAATCCGAACCGCGACACAGCCTGGGACCGCACGTGTTACGACACTATCGCAGACGTGCCTGAAGTGGTCGACCTGGCGGTCGTCAGCGTCCCGCGCGACTACGTGGTCGAAGTCGTCTCCGAGGCAGGCAAACGAGGAGTCCCAGCTGCACTCGTCATTACGGCAGGGTTCGCAGAGGCTGACGACGAGGGTGCCAGACTGCAGGACGAACTGGCCGCCGTTGCCACGGAACACGACGTCCGGGTCTGTGGCCCCAACTGCATCGGACTGGTGAACGCCCGCGAGGAGGCGGTGTTGACCAGTACTTGCTCGCGGAAACCTGCATCGGGAAACGTCGGACTGATCAGCCACTCCGGAGCCCTGGCGTTTACCACCTTCTTCGAGCGCGCAGCGGACGAGAATCTCGCGTTCTCACACATCGTCTCGACCGGCAACGAGGCTGACCAGACGCTGACCGACTACGTCGAGTACATGGCGGCCGACCCAGCAGTCGACGTCATCTGTGCGTACGTGGAGGGGCTCGCCGAACCCCGGCGATTCATGGAGGTGACCACGTCCGCTGTCGAGAAGGGGACGCCTGTTCTCGCGGTCAAGATAGGTGGGTCGTCGGCAGCCGAGAATGCGGCTATGTCACACACCGGGTCGCTGGTCGGTACCGACCAGGCTGGGAACGCCGCGTTCGACCAGGCAGGTGTCCAACGGGTCCCGGATATCCCGGACCTGCTCGCGCGGGCGAGCGCTCACACGACGTTCGACCCTCCGACATCAAATCGGGTGTGCATCGCCTCCACGAGCGGTGGACTGGCGAGTCTCCTCGCGGATATGGCCAGCGACCGTGGACTCGCGGTTCCGACGCTCGAGGGGGACACGGAGCGTGCACTGCTAGACGTGGAAGGACTGCTTACCTTCGGGGAACTCCACAATCCTGTCGACATCAGGGGATACGGCGCGGACCACCTCCCCGAAATCGGCGACATCCTATTCGAAGACGACGAGTACGACGCGTACGTGTTCGCTATCGGACTCTCGGCAGTCGACGAGCGTGCCGCCAGCATCGCCGACGACCTGATCGCAGTCGCCGACGCCGCGACCGAACCGGTGTTGTTCCTCTGGACCGGTCGCAAAGAACCCGACGAACTCGACGACCCACAGCCTTACGAACGAGTTCGAAGGGAAGTGCCGCTGTTCTACGACCCTAGTCGATGCATGGACGCCCTCGCCTCACTGGTGGAGTTCGGCGCGACCCGGAGTCGACTCTCGAACCGTCCGTCACGCCGTGACCAGCGGCTGAACCGTGGCACCCGACGAACCGAGATTCCTGCGGGGAGAGCGTTTTCGTGGCGCGAGTCGGTCGATCTCCTCTCGGAGTTCGGCATCGAAACCGTCCAGACGCGGCTAGTCGACGACCCAGACGAAGCGGTGAAAGTCGCGTCCGAGTTCGGGTTCCCGACTGTGCTCAAGATCGATTCGGTCGACGTCCCTCACCGCTCCAGAGTCGGTGGGGTGAAGACCGACGTCGACACGGCGGCCGCGGCCCGTGAGGCCTACCAGGAGGTGCTTTCGAACGTTCGCGACGGAGCCCCTGATGCCGAAATCGAGGGCGTTCTGGTACAACCGCGGATAGAAGATGGTGTCGAGGTGCTCGTGGGAATTTCCACCGACCCAGAGTTCGGGCCCCTGGTAGCCGTAGGACCGGGCGGGACGCTCGTCGAACAGTTCGATGAGCGCGCGATACGGGTCCCACCGATTACGACGGAGGAGGCGATGGACGCGATTGCCGACGCCAGCCTCGATGTACACCTCGCAGAGTCCAGTGTCGACGCGGCCGCACTGGCCGACCTGCTCGTCCGGGTCGGTGACCTCGCGGTCGAATGTCAGTCGGTCGCGGAACTCGACCTCAATCCGGTACTCGTTCGTGAGGAAGGAGTTGCGGTCGTCGACGCCTTGGTCCGTACCCGCTAACCCTCGGAATTATACCTCGGCACTCCGTACTCCCAAAATCGATGGTACATCGATTCAGGGACACCGTCCCACTATCCGAACAACAGCGGTTAGTGCGTCGAAGTATCAGGGAGATCTGTGAGGACTTCGACCGCGCGTACTGGCGTGACCGGGCACGGGAGGGAGTGTACCCACACGAGTTCGTGGACGAACTGGTCGATAACGGTTGGATGGGAGCGCTCATCCCGGAGGAGTACGGTGGCGTGGGCATGGAGACGAGCGAGGTCGTGGTCATGATGGAAGAGATTGCGGCCAACGGCGGCGGGTTCAGTGCTGCGCAGGCGGTCCACGGTGGCATCTACAACTCCGTCCCAATCGTCGAATACGGGAGCGACTCGCTGAAAGCAGAACTGCTGCCGCGAGTGGCCGACGGACGAGCCTCGATCCAAGCGTTCGGTCTGACCGAGCCCAACGCGGGTTCGGATTCCACGTCGATTCAGACCCGTGCTGAGAAGGACGGCGACACGTACGTCATCAACGGCCAGAAGATTTGGACCTCCCGGGTCGACCAAAGCGATTATCTCGTCCTCGTGGCCCGTACCAGACCCAAATCCGAAGTCGAGAAGGATACACAGGGGATATCGATGTTCCTGGTCGACCTCGACGACGCAGTGGCACAGGGCGCGCTGGATATGGAACAAATTCCCAAGTCGGTGAGCGAGTTCGTCCACTCCTACGAGCTGTGGTTCGAGAATCTCCGTATCCCTGAAGAACGCCTGATTGGCGAAGAGGGGTCGGGGTTCTACCAGGTTCTGGATGGGCTGAACGAGGAACGACTCGTCATCGCCGCCGAGTGCATCGGGCTCGGCGAACTGGCTATCGAGCGCGCCGTCGAGTACGCTAACGAACGCGAGGTGTTCGGCCGTTCTATCGGGAAGAATCAGGCCATACAGCACCCACTCGCGGACGCCTATGCCCACGTCCAGGCCGCCAAACAGATGACGTTCGATGCTGCCGATGCGACCGACGAGTCGAGCACTGAACTCGGCGCACGTGCCAACATGTCCAAGTACCTCGCCGCGGAGGCGTGTTTCGAGGCCGCCGATGCCGCAGTTCAGACTCACGGCGGGTTCGGCGTCGCGACCGAGTACGACGTCGAACGGTACTTTCGAGAAGCGCGGCTGACGCGGTTGGTTCCGATAACCCAACAGCTCGTGTTGAACTACGTCGGAGAGAAGGTGCTCGGCCTCCCTCGTTCTTACTGACGGACCTCCACCAAGTTTTAGTCCCGACTCAGTCAGTTATGTACCTGATACGATGGTAGACACAGACGAATCGGACACAGACGAATCAGACAGAATCGACGAGAACTCCCGACGAATCATCGCCGGATGGCAAGGACGCTATTACGAGGATTTCGAAGTCGGGGACATCTACAAACACCCTTACGGG
Organism: Haladaptatus ordinarius; assembly: GCF_054177595.1. Classification (NCBI taxonomy): domain Archaea; kingdom Methanobacteriati; phylum Methanobacteriota; class Halobacteria; order Halobacteriales; family Haladaptataceae; genus Haladaptatus; species Haladaptatus ordinarius. The sequence goes on from NZ_JBPEHH010000042.1 coordinate 37,867, forward strand.
CAGTAACCGAAACCGACAACGTCTGGTTCACGAACGTCAGTATGAACCTCAATCCGATGCATTTCAACGAGGGGTACGCCGCGGAGACCGAGTTCGGTGAACGACTCGTCAACGGAACGTACGTCATCGCGCTGGCCGTCGGGATGAGCGTCATCGACGTCTCACAGAATGCGACCGCGAATCTCGGATACGACGACGTTCGGCATCATGGGCCGGTGTTTCACGGCGATACCATCTTCGCGGAGAGCGAAGTCGTGGACAAACGGGAGAGCGAGTCTCGAGAACACGTCGGCATCGTGACGACCGAGTTGCGGGCGTACAATCAGCACGACGACCTAGTACTGTCGCTCAAACGAACGCCGATGGTGCTGAAACGTGAATACACCCAGCTGAGTGCAGCGACCCCACCGGGATGGATCGAGGGAATCGGGACTCAACCGGAAGACATCGATTGAGGAGTCGTATTCGTCATTACCGAATCAGACTGCGAACGCTGTAGTCTCGAGCAGTCACGAGAAATCGCCCTGTCGGCGTCTCTATTCGCCACTCCCGGGTATTGTCACATCGGAGAGTGAGTGCGGAGCATCGAGACGATTTTCCATTACCGAATCGGAGGAGAGAGCGGTAGATCTCCCGAGTAACGAGGCTATTTCGCCATTTTCGAAGATAAAATATTGAAATAATATCGTCGAAACCCCCTATCGGCGCGGATGTCGATTCGAGAGGGGCGAATTATAAGTTGTTGCGTGTAGAACCACAAATAAGGTATGTCACAACATGGCAAAGGAGGACGAACGGTCAACGCGACTGAAACCGCGTTCGCGATCATCGAAAGACTCGAAAAACTGGACGGAGCACGGGTGACAGAACTGGCTGAGGAGCTGGAACTGGCAGCCAGTACAGTACACAGCCACCTCGCGACACTGTACGAGATGGGCTACGTGGTAAAGGAGGGCGACGAGTACCAACTTGGCTCGCGCTTTCTCAAGCTGGGCGAGGCGGCAAAGGAGCGCAAGGAAGCGTTCGAATTGATAGAACCAAAGGTGAAAGAACTAGCCGAGGAAACCGAGGAGCGATGTCAGTTCATCGTCAAGGAACACGGGCGTGGTGTCTACCTCCACAGAGAGACAGGTAGTCGAGCCGTCTGGACCGACTCCGGCCTCGGAAAACAGGTATATCTCCACGCGACCGCCTCTGGAAAGTCGGTGCTGGCTAACCTCTCTGTGGAAGAGGTCGAACAAATTCTCGACCAGTGGGGCTTACCCGCACTCACGGACAACACGATTACGGACAGAGCCGCACTTTTCGACGAATTAGAGACTATCCGTGAACAGGGGTTCGCGGTCAACGATGAGGAGAGTACGGAGGGCCTTCGAGCAGTTGGCGTTCCTATCGTGGACAGTTCGGGCAGGATGGCGGGAGCACTGAGCGTCTCTGGGCCGAGTCACCGGATGAGGGGCGAATGGCTCAATCGGGAGATTCCAGATCTACTGCTCGGAACGGCGAATGAACTTGAGTTGAACCTGAAGTACTCCTGAATCGATATTTGGGTCGAAACGATACCCGTTGTTTCTCTAACCTCTCCGCCGACGGACACGCAGTTGCGGGATTTTTGAACGCTAGCTAGTGTTTCCGGGGCTTCGGAACGGTACATCGTCATCGACCATCGCGACCCATTACAGTCGGTACTTCCCGAGCGTCGCTTCGTGAGCTGTGCTGAGTCACGGATGACCAGAGTGAACGCTGGTGTAGTAGCTGAGTGAAGGAGAACTAGAGTCCACAGATGGAGAGAACCGAACC
>NZ_JBPEHH010000043.1:0-39453 GCF_054177595.1 Haladaptatus ordinarius
ACCGACGGGCGATGACACCCCACAGGAGGGGAGCACTTGTGACAGTGCCACAGGACACCGCATGCCGAGTCCGCAACCCGGACAGACGACGCTTGCGACGTTTCAGTCCTGAAACCTCTGTAAGACTTCCCTTGTAGGAAGCCCCGCCCTTTCGGGCGGGCGAGGATGTCACTATCGCCCGTGCCGACAGATTCCAGTGGCTGTGCTGAAGAGATAGCGCGAATCGGTCGCTTGCCAGTCGTCATCTGTCGGGAGTGGTAGACACAGCGGAACGACGCACCGCTCAAACGAGCGTGTCACGCAATGTGACCAACACGATGAGGCTCCACAGAAACACGCCGAATCCATAGAACAGGAGGATGAGACGGAGAGAGGTATCTGTATACGTGTGAGGCCACAGACCCGTGTCTTCGACCCCCATCATGGCCTCGTCGGCGTGTTCGGCTCCGCTAGCACTCAGTGGCCCTGTGGTTCCTCCGCCGAGGACAACGAGCAGAAGCCCGCCCCCTGCTAAAACGAGCATGAAGACTCCCGCGTGTGTTGCGAGATATGTTGCTCCAACCGTGAGAAGACCGAGGAGACACGTATAGAGGAGAAACGGTTTCCAGAGCGCCTTAAAGTTCATGTGTAACCACCGTTGCAAGACGTTTTATCACCAACAGTATATATATATTGTGCTAGAGTGGTACACTCGCACGCTCATCCTCTCAATATATTCACTACAAAAGGTATAAAATGATAGTTATGGATTGCTAAATACACGCTCTGTATGCAGCGCGCAAACTCTCTCAACTGCTGAGAATTTCAATAGGCCTCGGACTGATACTGTTTATATGCTAAACTTCCGCGAGTAATGTTCGGAGAACGTGGAATTCGGGTGCGGTACTCACCCGAAACTGAACACGTGGGCCGCGTCCGCCGTGACGGTGAGGAAGTCGGCGGCACCGGCGAACCGCGTCGTCACGTCGTCGTCCATCGCGGATTTGTCCCAGTCGAGCATGTCGAGGGTCGTCGTACAGGCGACGCTCGTCACCTGGTCGCCACCGCTCTCGACGAAGTCCGCCAGCATGTCGTAGGGGTTCGGCACCCCGGCGTCGAGGAGGTGCTGGAAACTGGACAGGTCTTTCTCACCCTCCATCAGGTGGCTCAGACCATCGAACGTGAAGTAGACGATGACCTCGGTGTCCATCGCCAGTGCGACCTGTCCGAGATTCATCGCCATGGCGAGGCTCTTCGGGTCGTCGCTGTAGACTACGATTCCAATCTTGTTCAGTTGGGGCATCTCACGCGACCTTCTTGACGTGGTGTTTGTACACCGTCTCGCCGTCCACCTCGTCCTCGAACTGGTCGACGAGTTCGACGCCCTCAGTCGAGTTCGCCCAGCCTTCGAGGTCGGACATGCTTCCGGGGTCCGTCGCGATAACCTCGAGTACTCCACCGACGTCCAGCGCGTCGGTGGATTGTTTCGTCTTTACCACGGGCATCGGGCAGTTCAGTCCCATTACGTCGAGCGTCTCAGTGATTTCGTACTCTGTTGCCATGTTGGTTCACCAGATGCTTGTGTAAAGTGGCTACAATACCATTCTACAAAAGTTTGTTGTTAAATAGCATGACACATACTGGCCTGTCACAGGCTGGTCCGTTCTGGTTAGAGGAACACCTTGCGGGTAACCTGAGCCGACGTCCGTTCGACGTGCATCTGCACCGCGTCGTCGAACCCGCTTCGCTTCGTCGTCGACTCTCACAGTGTAATATTGTGGAACATCCACACAAGACTTAAGTGTTGTCCAACCACACGATAACTGTTAACAACCCGACCAACCGAGGTGGGAGATATTACAAATTACGGATTCGTCATTGACAATCGACGATGTATCGGCTGTCACGCCTGTACGGTCGCGTGTAAGACCGAACACGACGACCCTATCGGCGTGAACAAAACGTGGGTGAAGTACATAGAGAAAGGCGAGTTTCCGGACACGAATCGCAACTTCTCGGTGATGCGGTGTAACCACTGCGACGATTCACCCTGCACGGACGTGTGTCCGGTTACCGCCCTCTGGGAACGCGAAGACGGCATCGTGGACTTCGACACCGACCGCTGTATCGGCTGTAAGGCGTGTATGCAGGGCTGTCCGTACGACGCTCTGTACATCGACCCGAACACGGAGACGGCCGCGAAATGTAATTACTGTTCGCACCGCGTCGATACGGGGCGCGAACCGGCCTGCGTGACCGTCTGTCCGGAAGACGCCATCCTCGCGGGCGACATGGAGAACCCGGACACGAAGATTTCGCAGACTATCTCCGACCAGGAGGTGCAGGCCAGAAAACCCGAGAAAGGTACCGAGCCGAAACTGTTCTACGTCGACGGCGACGAGGGGTCGCTCACGCCGGGTTCGACCGGGCGCGAAGAACACTACATGTGGTCGGACGCCCCGAACCAGGTCGAAACGCACGGCGCGGCCCGCGAGGACTTCGACCTCGAGAAAGCCGCCGAGTCGCTCGCCGAATCCGACGTCTCGCTCTCGGTCGACAACACCGAGGAAATCCGGAGCGACGGTGGCTGTGGCTGTGGCGGCGACTGTGGCTGCGGTGGTAACTGTTCGTGTGGTTCGAACGACGTCGCCTCCGACGGTGGATACGACACGTCGGCGACGTCGGGCGGGACGAGCCAGAAGAAAGCGCGAACGTCGAAAGCGTACGAACTTCTCCACGAGGAGGCTCGCCGGGTGTACGACATCGGCGAGAGCCACTACGAATCGTGGGGTTGGGAGGTCTACTCCTACACGATGACGAAGTCGATATCGGCGGGCGTCTACTTGCTCCCCGCGCTGTTGATGCTGTTCGGCGTCATCGAGCCGAGTGCCACCGTGATGGGCGTCAGTTCGCTCGTCAGCGGTGTGTTCCTGGCGCTGACCGGTCTCCTGCTCGTCCTCGACCTCGAACAACCGACCCGGTTCCACTGGGTGCTCTTGCGCCCCAACTGGCGGTCGTGGCTGGTGAAAGGCGCGTACATCATCACCGCGTTCGGCGGGTTCCTGTCGCTTTCGGTGCTGGGCTGGCTCCTCGGCGTCGAAGCCATCGTGAACCCCGTCGTGCTGGCGGTCGGTGCGGTGTTGGCGGCCGCGACCGCCGTCTACACGGCGTTCCTGTTCAGCCAGTCGAAGGGCCGTGACCTCTGGCAGAGCCCGGCGATGCCCATCCACATGCTCACGCAGGCGTTCGTCGCTGGCGCGGGCGCGACGGCCGTCATCGGTCTTCTCGGCTTCGAGGAACTCGTCGGCCCGTCGTGGCTCGTCCTGACCGGTGCGCTGGTCGGTCACCTCGCACTGGTCGCCTCGGAACTGTTCACGCCCCACCAGACCGAAGACGCGGAGGAGGCCGCCGCCCGTATCGTTCGTGGTCGATTCAAGACCGCGTTCTGGGTCGGTGGCATGGGCGTCGGTATCGCGCTGCCACTCGCCGCGCTCGCACTGTCGGGGAGCGCCTTCGTGGTCGCGCTCTCCGGCGTGCTCGCCATCGCCGGACTGTTCGCCTTCGAGTACTGCTGGATAACCGCACCGCAAACCATCTCACTCGCATAACATGGGACACGAATTCGAACCGAGTAACGTCGAGAAGTGGGCCCAGAAACTCGGGCTCATCTCCAATCGCACCGACGACACGAAAAAACAACGACAGCGCCTCCGTACGGACGGCGTCGAACGAATCGCACCGGACGGGAGACTCACGAGCTACCCGGACCCGGCCGACTGGCATGACTGGGTAGAGTACGAGTCGAGCGGCGAACCGCGCGAGTACTCCGTCGTTCCGACCGCCTGTTTCAACTGCGAGGCTGGCTGTGGACTGCTCACCTACATCGACAAGGAATCCGGCGATATCCGGAAGATAGAGGGCAACCCGGAACACCCCGGCAGTCGTGGCCGAAACTGCGCGAAAGGGCCAGCGACCGTCAACCAGCTAAACGACCCGCAGCGAATTCTCTATCCGTTGAAACGGGACGGTCCCCGCGGAAGCGGACAGTGGAAACGAACCAGTTGGGACGACGCACTCGCCGACATCGCGGGAGAGATGCGGGAGGCCATCGAGGACGACCGCGAGAACGAGATTACGTATCACGTGGGGCGGCCGGGTCACGAGGACTACATGGACCGGGTCATCAACGCGTGGGGACTGGACGGCCACAACTCACACACCAACATCTGTTCTGCTGGCGCACGTGCGGGCTACGCCTTCTGGCACAAGTACGACCGTCCGAGCGCGGATTTCGCCAACGCCGAGTTCATCCTCCTGCTGTCGGCTCACCTCGAATCGGGCCACTACTTCAACCCGCACGCCCAGCGCATCATGGAGGGCGTGATGGAGGGTGGTCAACTCGCCGTGATGGACCCGCGGCTGTCGAACACGGCCGCGATGTCGGACTTCTGGATGCCGACCCAACCGGGGAGCGAGGCCGCCGTCTTGCTCGCGATGGCCTCGGTCATCATCGACGAGGGACTGTACGACGCGGAGTTCGTGCGACGGTGGGTGAACTGGGAGCAGTTCCTGGACGAAGAACACCCGGGGCGACCGCGGACGTTCGAGGAGTACCTCCAGGTGCTTCGGGAGACGTACGCCCAGTTCACGCCGGAGTACGCGGCGGCCGAGAGCGGGGTCGACGCCGAGAAGATAGTGAAGGTCGCCCGGAAGATCGGCACCGCAGGCGACCGGTTCGCCTCGCACATCTGGCGGTCGGCGGCGTCCGGAAACGAGGGCGGTTGGCAGGTCAGCCGAACGCTTCACTTCCTGTCAGTGCTGACCGGGAGCGTCGGAACCAAAGGTGGCACGGCACCCAACTCGTGGCACAAGTTCGACCCGCATCTGCCGCGAGAACCGCCGCGCCAGAAACTCTGGGACGAACTCCAGTTGCCCGTCGAGTGGCCCTTCGCGCACTACGAGCTGAGCCAACTGCTTCCGTACTTCCTCAAGGAAGGCCGAGGCAAACTCTCGGTGTACTTCACCCGCGTCTTCAACCCCGTCTACACCTACCCGGACGGTTTCTCGTGGATCGAAGCGCTCACCGATGAGGAGAAGGTCGGTCTCCACGTCGCGCTGACGCCGACGTGGAACGAGACGGCGTACTTCGCCGACTACGTGCTCCCGATGGGCCACAGTCCCGAGCGCCACGACATCCAGAGTCAGGAGACTCACGCCGGAACGTGGGTGACCTACCGTCAGCCAGTGCTCCGCGAGTACGCCGAGCGCGAGGGCGAGGACGTCGACCGGACCTACGAGGCCAATCCCGGCGAGGTCTGGGAGGAAGACGAGTTCTGGATGGACCTCTCGTGGAAAATGGACGAGGACGGCGAACTCGGCATTCGACAGTACTTCGAGAGTCCCGACGGAGACGACGACGACCCCACCCAGATGACCATCGACGAGTACTACCAGCACGTCTTCGAGCACGAGGACAATCTCGTCGAAGCGGCCGAAGAGAAAGGGATGGAGCCGCTGGAGTACATGAAACACCACGGCGCGTTCGAAGCGTCCTCCAACGACTACGAACTCCACGACGACGAGCTAGACCCCGCGATTCTGGCCGACAACGACGTGTTCGTCGACGACTACGGCACCATCCACCGACTGCCGGCGGGGGCCGACGTCGACTCCGAGGGCGTCGACACCGTGACGGACGGCGACCTCGGTTACGAGTACGACAGCGTGACCAGAGAGTCGCTTTCCGACCTCGACACTGAGGTCGTCGGCGTGTTAATCGATGGCACGCCAAAGCGCGGATTCCCGACGCCGACCGGCAAACAGCAGTTCTACTCCAAGACGCTCGCCGATTGGGGGTGGGACGACGAGCAGTACACGCTCCCACACTATATCAAATCGCACGTCCACCCCGAGAACTTGGACTACGACGACGGTGAGATGGTGCTCGTGCCGACGTTCAGACTGCCGACTGCCATCCACTCTCGCTCGTCGAACTCGAAGTGGCTCGAAGAGATTTCCCACAACAACCCCGTCTGGGTGCACACGAACGACGCCTCCCGGTTGGGCGTCGAGACGGGCGACCTCGTCCGCGTCGAAACCGAAATCGGCTACTTCGTCAACGAGGTGTGGGTGACAGAAAGCATCAAACCGGGTATCGTGGCGATGAGCCACCACATGGGTCAGTGGAAGATAAACCGAGAGGACGACGGCGAAATCGAAGAGGGCGGCGACCCGTACGGCAAAGTGACCGTCGACCTCGACAACGACGCGAGTATGTGGGGTATTCGCCAGGCGAAAGGAATCACGCCTTTCGAGAGCGACGACCCCGACTCGGAGCGCGTCTGGTGGACGGACGGCGGCGTCGCCCAGAACCTCACGCACGCCCCGCATCCCGACCCCATCTCGGGGATGCACTGCTGGCATCAGAAAGTCCGCGTTCGCCCCGCGGAGGCAGACGACTACTACGGTGACGTCTTCGTCGACACCGACCGCTCGATGGAGATCTACCGCGAGTGGGTTTCGAAGACCAACCCCGCCCCCGGGCCGGACGGTCTCAGGCGGCCGAAGTGGCTCAAACGCCCGATAGCCCCGCCGACCGACCCGGGCGAGGACGACGCGTGGTACGTCGATGGTCCGGTGGGACGGGCGGAGCGATGGGACCCCGATTCCCAGACCACCGTCGAGGACGACGATGGGGCGTGAGACGACCGCCACGAGCGACCGAGAACGGGCCGTGTTCGAGGCTATCCGGGAGGCGAACGTCGGCGAGGAGGAGTTGTACCTCGGTCTCGCCGACCTCGATGGACTCGGACGTATCACGGTCGAGAGAACGCGGGCGACCGTTCCGGTAACGCTTCCGATTCCCTCAGAAACCGTCCGGACGAGCGTCGAAGACGAGATTCGGACGGCGGTTCTGGAGGTCGACGGTTTCTCCGAGGTCGACGTGGAGTGGCGACCGGAGGCGACCGAGTCCGGCGCACGCGTCGACACCATTCCCGACGTGAAAAACGTCATCGCCGTGTCGAGCGGCAAAGGCGGCGTCGGAAAATCGACGGTCGCGGTGAACCTGGCTGCGGCGCTCGCGGACGCCGGGGCGTCGGTCGGATTGCTCGACGCGGACATCTACGGACCGAACGCGCCGACGATGCTCGGCTGTTCGGACGCGACGCCTGCGACCACGCACCGTGACGCGATAGTCCCGCGAGAGGCACACGGCGTCACCGTGATGAGTATGGACTTCGTGACCGACGAGGACGACCCGGTCATCTGGCGCGGGCCGATGGTCGACGACGTGCTCCAGCAACTGGTCGGGGACGTCGACTGGGGGTCGCTCGATTACCTCGTCGTCGACCTCCCGCCCGGAACCGGTGACGCCCAGCTCACGCTCGTCCAGCACCTTCCGGTGACCGGCGCGGTCATCGTGACGACGCCGCAGGCCGTCGCGGTGGACGACGCCCGGCGTGGTCTCGAACTGTTCGCCCGGTACGACATTCCCATCCTCGGCGTCGTCGAGAACATGAGTTACTTCCGGTGTCCCGACTGCGGCGGCACCCACGAGATTTTCGGCGAGGGTGGCGGCGGCCTGCTCGAAGACGAGTTCGAGGTTCCCGTCCTCGGTCGCATCCCTATCGACCCGGTGGTCGGACCGATGGCAGAAGAGGACGTCGAGGACGGGCAGTCGTCGCCCGGCATTTCGATTCCCCTCGTCGGTCGGTTGGCGCTCCCCCGGACGAGGGAGGAACGAGACGGCGCGGGAATCGCCCCCGTCGTCGTCGCCGAGGACGTTCGACACGAGGGCCGAGTCGCGCTGCGGGACGTGGCGACGCACGTCGCGGCGCGAATCGCGCATCTCCACGCACAGCGACCGGTGGCCGAGAACTGACGCCGGTCTCGCCATCGTCGCTCGCCCCCTGTCAGTGACGACGTTTCCTGCGAAACAGTGTTTCGTGGTGACAACCCTTATGTGCGCTCGAAGACAGTATTTCGTATGGACGATATTTTTGTCGGTCGCGTTATGACGTCTGACCCGCACACCGTCTCCCCGGAAACGCTCGTAGAGGACGCAGCCCAGTTGATGCTGGACCACGAAATCGGGTCGCTTCTCGTCGTCGACGACGAGAACGAACTCCAGGGAATCCTGACGACGACCGACTTCGTCAGCATCGTCTCGAAGAGCCAACCGAAGGCGGAAACGTCCGTCGACACCTACATGACGACGGACGTCGTCACTACGTCGGTCCAGGCATCCATCCGCGACGTCGCAGACGCGATGGTCGAACTCGGCTTCCACCACATGCCGGTGTTAGACGACACGGAAGGTGTCGTCGGCATCGTCTCGACGACCGACCTGACGGCGTACCTCTCACACGTCCAGACGCCCAGTCCGTCGTAGTTCGATCTCTTCCAGTTTCGCCTCGTTCCGATTGCATCTCGGTGGTCGCTCGTTTCGTCGTGAGATACGAAGAATCAATAGCGACGCGACGAGAAGGCTTTACGAATGAGTCGAGGTGGCGAACGGTCCCTGTCTCTCACCCTCCCGACTATCGTCTCGTTTCTCGGCTGGGTCGGCGTAATTTTGTTCTTACCACAGTTCTGGCAGCAGTTCTGGCAGCAGTGGCCGGCGATGAGGCCTTCCCTCGCCGCGGAAATCTTTCTGATAATCGGCGGCGGGACCCTGCTGAGTGCTATCGTCGGGGTGCCGGTGTTGGCGATGGGGCTGCCGATTCTCTGGTGGCAGGCGGTTCGGCCGACGAAACAGAACTGACGAGCGACGGTTGGGTTCGTCGCTCGTGACGTCGAGTTCGGTGCACACGCCGACGTAATCTTCGGTGGCGAACGCTCTGAAATCGAGGACGCGAAATCTCACAGCAAAGTTAAAGTATGTGCCCGGATGACATGGCACGTATGGGAATCGATTCGACACTGCTCGGAGTGTTCGACGTCGTCCACTGGCTCGACGCGACAGTTCCCTTCTTCGCCGTCTTACCCGCGTTTCTCGGTATCTTCGTCCTCCTCCGATTCTTCGCGGGAGAGGTCCACCTGCACCGACCGACCCCGCCTCACCACGAGCGTGAGTACCGGTTCGACCCCGACGAGTTCGAGTGAGGACCACTGCGGAGCACGCTGCTTTCTCCGGTCGTGGCGAGCGTGGAAAATCGTACGCTGGATCCGTTCGTATCCGTCCGTCGAGGGACGGCGAGCAATGCCTCTGACCCGCCGAGAGAAACGGTGACGACAGTTGCGGTCGTCTCTCGGTCATGAACCCCGATGTGTACGAATCGCTGGACGGGCAGGTCGCACTCGTCACCGGCGCGAACAGAGGTCTCGGTGCGGCCATCGCCGACGAGTTGGCCGCCCTCGGTGCGGTGGTCTACGCCGGCGCGCGCGACCCGGCCGACGTCGCCTCCGGCCTGCGCCCGGTCCGCCTCGACGTGACCGACGAATCGGACGTTAGAACCGCCGTCGAGACGATTCGGGACGAGACCGGTCGGCTCGACGTGCTCGTCAACAACGCCGGAGTGTACGGGCCGTCCGGCAAACTCGGCGAGAGTGCGCGTTCGGCCATCGAGACGACGCTCCGCACGAACCTCCACGGCCCGCTCGTCGTCACTAGAGACGCGCTCTCGCTCCTGTCGGAACGAACCGGTGGGCGCGTGGTGAACGTGTCGAGTGGTGCAGGGCAGTTCGGTGGCGGTATCGACGCCGGCCACCTCCCGTACGGCGTCTCGAAGGCGGGGCTGAACGCGTTTACGAACGCACTCGCCGCCCAGTATCCGGACCTCGTCGTGAACGCCGTCTGTCCCGGCTGGGTTCGAACGGCGATGGGTGGCGCTGGTGCGCCTCGAAGCGTCGAGGAGGGGGCCGAAACTCCCGTCTGGCTGGCCCGATTCGAACCGGGGAGTCCGAGCGGACTGCTCTGGCGAGATAAGAAACCCGTCGACTGGTGACCGAGTCGTCGCTTCGTATCGGGCAAAAGGCCTGTCCATCTCGCGCGAGTAGGACCAACCGATGGCACAGTTCGCTCGATCTCGCCACGGGTTCGTCGCGTTCTTTCGGCGGTACACGAAGACGTGGGTTCACGCAGTCGCGACGGCGGCACTGACCGCATTTGGCATGTTGACGTTCGTCCATCGTGGATTCGCGGTAGTCGCGGTCGCACTCTACGTCCTTCCGCCGCTCGCACTCTACGTATCCGGCTCGACCTTCCTCGAACAGTCTTCGACCGACGACACGACGTCCTCTATGTCTGAGACGGACGCCAGGGAAGCCGAAACGACTTCGGACGGAGCGCACGCGGCATCCGACGAGGAAGAGCCGAGCGGGTGGACGACGGTCGACACCCCGATCGACGTGACGCTGTTCGACGCCGTCCTCGCAGACGGTGGTGCGTACGCCGTGGGCGAGGACGGCGTCGTGCTCGCGGATGGAGCGGCCGACGAAGGCGAGCGAACGTGGAGCGTCGCGCTCCAGGACGGTCCACGCGCGGAAGCACGCGATCTGCACGGGACGGACGCGACGGCCGACGGGGGCGCGGTCTGGTTCGCCGGGGACGGTGGCTCGCTCGGACGGCTGAACCCGGCCTCTGGTCGGCACACCGACTTCTCTGCACCGACGGACATCACCGACAACTGGACGGACGTCGCCGTCGGGGGTGCGGCCGGTGGCGAGACGGTGCTCCTCGTCAACGGCTCTGGTGAAGTCCTCGCCGGAGAGTACCGCGACGGCGACGTCGCGTGGGACGTCCCGACGAAACCGGGGAGTGGGTCGAGTCTCCGCGCGGTGACCCTCGTGGATTCCTCGGTCGGCTATCTGTGTGATACGAACGACTCTGTGTTCGAGACGACCGACGGCGGAGAGACGTTCCGACAGGTCGGTATCGACGCGGTGGACGGCACGCTCACCGATATCGCGGCGACTGGGCGAAACGATTGTACCGTCACCGCCGACGACGGCGTGTTCCATCGGTACGACGGGAACTGGACGCCCACGCGACTGGGTGAGGAGGCGCTGTGGTCGCTCGCGCGGGCGGACGGTCGAACGGTCGCGGTCGGTGCCGCGGGTATCGTCTACGAGCGTGCGAGCGACACCGCCGACTGGGAACGGTTCACGACGCCCGTGTCGGCGTCGCTTCGAGGGGTCGCGGTCGGTTCTCGTCGGGCGGTCGCCGTGGGCAAGGATGGTGCAGTGGTCGTCCGGGACGAATGACAGACGAGATTCATTTATTGCATGTCGGCAACGATTCGAGAGCATCCCCGGCGTCGGTGCGTTCGTGAGTTCTGCGACGGTCGCTCCCGTTCACGCCGTCTCCGTCGTCGTCTTTCTCGAATCCCGCCCAAACGCTTGATTAGCTTCAACTCGTACTTCTATCTATGAGTTCCGACTGGCGTGAAACCCTCCGAACCCGACGCACGCAGAAAGACGACTACTTCGCGGAACACCCTCACTCGCCGATTCCGCCCGGCGAACGCGAGTCGTTCGACGGACTCGCGTACTATCCCGTCGACGAAGCGTACCGGTTCGAACTCCCGCTCTCGGAACACGACGAGAAAGAAGGTATCACCGTCGCCACGAGCACCGAGGGCGAACGGGAGTACCTTCGCTGGGGTGAGTTCCGGTTCACGGTCGACGACGAGGAGGCGACCCTGCAAGCGTACAAATCCGACCCGGACGACGAGCGTCTGTGGGTTCCCTTCCGCGACGAGACGAGCGGCGAGGAGACGTACGGGGCGGGCCGGTACCTCGACCTCGAACCGGAGTCACACCGGACCGCAGACGGGGAGTGGATTCTCGATTTCAACGAGGCGTACAACCCAACCTGCGCGTACTCCGACCAGTACGAGTGTCCGCTTCCACCGATGGAAAACTGGCTCGACGTCCCCATCGAAGCCGGGGAGAAACGGTATCACTGACCCATCGGAAGGCGGGTCGGTGAGAGTACGGACGACGTCTGATGCGCTGGAACGCTTCGGTGGGGCGGACGGGACCTCGCGTGGACTACCGTCTCGTCATCGAAACCGAACGGACGTCGTTCGGTAAGACTCGACACAACAACACTGACACCGAATACTCCTGTATCCATCCACATGGACCGATTGCTCGACGGCAAGACGGCGGTCGTAACGGGCGCGGCGAGTGGCATCGGACGAGCGATTGCACACCAGTTCGCCGAACACGGAGCGAACGTCGTCGTGGCCGACGTCAGAGAAGAACCCCGGGAGGGTGGCGACCCGACGCACACGCTTGTCGAATCGAAGACGGACGCAGCGGCGGTGTTCGTCGAGTGTGACGTCAGCGACCCCGAAGACGTGACGAGAGCAGTCGACACGGCCGTCGACACGTTCGGAAGCGTGGACGTGATGGTCAACAACGCGGGCATCGTCGGACCGGAGGGGCCGATCACAGAGATAGACCCCGAGGAGTATCAACGACTCCTCGACATCAACCTGAACGGTGCCTTCTTCGGGTCGCAGGCGGCGGCGATTCGGATGCGCGAGAACGGTGGCGGGAGCATCGTGAACGTCTCCAGCGTCGCCGGAATCGAAGGCTACGGTAATCTCTCGCCGTATTGTACGTCGAAGGGTGGCGTGCGGCTGTTGACCTACTCGCTCGCGTCCGAACTCGGTCCGGACGGGATTCGCGTCAACGTCATCCATCCCGGCGTCATCGAGACGGCGATGACGACGGACGACGTTCCGATGGTCGGCACGGAGTCAGGAGAACAGATGAAAGAGACCATCCCACTGCGGCGGTTCGGAACGCCCGAGGACGTCGCCAAGACTGCTCTATTCCTGGCGAGCGACCTGTCGAGTTACGTGACCGGCGAGTCCATCATCGTCGACGGTGGGTCGGTGAACACGTCGTAGGCGCTCGGTTCGTCTCGGGAAAAAACGAGTGCCACGGGAGTCAGACGACGTGTGTGTGGCCTACTTTTTCGGGAACCGTGCGACGAACTTGTTCGCACTTTCGCGCTCGACGCTGTAGTTGTCGGCGTCGAACGTCTCTTCTTCGGCCTGCATCTCGTAGAACAGCGGTTTCGGGTCGTGATCGTTGACGAGTTCGAGTGTCTCACCGGCGTCCAGCGAATCGAACGTCGATTTGATGAGTGGGTGGCGTTCCGGTGGTGGGATTTCGCGTACGTCGAGTGTCGACATGCAGATTTCAAGAGAGGGAGGAGGGGTATCGGGATTGTCCCGAACATGTTCGTTCGGGCCGCCGGTGGCAGTCGTTCACCCACGTTGCGGTGAGCGAGTCGGTTCGTCGACGACGTGGAGCGAGTAGGTGAGCACTCCGAACCCCAACACGGTGAAGAGACTCTGGATGCCGAGACTGACGTCTATGTCGACGCCGACGATGGCGTCGAGTCCCCCACCGAGCGCCGACCCGAACGTGATGAGGCCGAACCCGAGCGTCATCATCTGGAGCGACTTGGCGCCTGTTCGTCGGAACGCACGATACGTGTATAGCGTAATCAGCGCACCGAGCGAGAGCGTTATCACTCGGATACCGAAGAGGAGCGTCGAACTCAGGGAGAGAGGCGGTGTCATGAGAGGAGATACGCACCCAGTCACGTTATATATAGATGGGGATTTTCAAAAGTCGGGAATGTGTCCCAGAGATGGTGAGTCGTCTTCACGCTACTGTCGCGGGTCGTCGTCGCGTCGCTGTGGCGAGCGAGGAACGCGTTCGTAACTGCTTTCTGGGTGTGCGACAGGAACGAAGTAACGATGGCAACCGCGAAACTCACGATAACACTCCCGGAGGGCGTCTGGATCGGCGACGTCTCAACGGCCAACCCGAACGCGAAGTTTCGCGTGCTGGGTGCGCTTCCGGCAGACGATACCGGCGTCGGCCTGCTCGAACTCACCTCGTCCGACCTCCCGAAAGTCATTCGAGAGATGGAAGGGTACGACGACCTCGTTCGACTCGAACTCCTCCAGGTGTCCGACGACACGAGTCTCATCGAGTTCGAGACGACGGAACCGCTCCTCTTGCTCTCGGTCCAGGAGTCCGCGGTTCCGCTCGAACTCCCGCTCACTATCTGCGACGGTGAAGCTACGTTCGAAGTCACCGCCTCCCGGGAACGACTCTCCTCGCTCGGCACGCAACTGGAGATGTTCGGCATCTCCTACGACGTCGAGTACATCCGCGAGATGGTCACCTCCGAGAGTCTGTTGACCGACCGACAGCGACGGTTGCTGACGACCGCCGTCGATTGTGGTTATTACGACTCGCCCCGGACGTGTACGCTCACCCAACTCGCGGAGAAGGCAGACATCGCTAAATCGACCGCCAGCGAGACGCTCCATCGGGCCGAAGGCAAGGTCATCAAACAGTACCTGAACGACGAATAAGCGGGCACAACCTTCCGAAAACCGCCGTCGTGTCTGCCCGACCGAGAGGGCCGAATGGCAACGCCGTCTCCGGTGTCGGTTTTCGACTTCGGCCTGAATGGCGTTCAGTCGTCAGTCGTACTGGTCGACGGTCGCTTCCGGGTCTCCCTCGGCGTCGATGACCGTCGTCGGTTCGCCGTCGGTGTCACTGGACGGGTCGGCCATCTCAGACGACCTCCACGACTCCGACCATCTCGTTCATCTCGTGGGGGATGCAGTAGTACTCGTAGGTGCCCTTGGTCTCGAACGTGTGTTCGTACGTTCCTCCTTCGGGGACGTTACCCGCGTCGGGATAGCCGTCGATGGCCGCCGACTCGGAATCGAAACCGCCCGACGCGAAGTAATCCGCCCCGTCGGGAATCTCGCCGTCGTAGGCGGTTATCGTGTGGCCGACTCGGCCGACGTTCTCCCACGTCACCGTGGTTCCGGCCTCGACCTCGATTCGCTCGGGTGCGAACGTGAGTTCGTCGGTCATCTCGACAGTCCTCGTCTTCGAACCGCCGTCGGTGCCGCCGTCGCCGCCGTCGGTCGTCTCCGTCGACGGGTCGCCCGAGTCGGTCGTGTCCGGCACGTTCGCACCGCTCGAACACCCGGCGAGGGATGCGATTCCGACCGTGCCTACCGCGCGAAGAACGTTTCGTCGTTTCATCGATAATTTCATGTTCGATTTCCATCTCGACGTGCACGCCGTTCCTACTTCTAACGTGATTCAGATTCTCACCCGACGAGAGGCGAACCGAACATCTTCCCACGGCATTTATGTACTCCTCTCCAGCCACATTCGCACCACGGCGACGGTCGGGGACCGACTCAGCGGTGACGTTCGGCGAGGTCGTCTGCGAGCGTCCGTGCGTTTCGGACTCGGCCGGGAATCCCGGCCCGGGAGGTGTAGTTGGTACAGAGGTGGGCGGTGTCGGGAAGCGAAATCTCGTCGGTCACCGTCCAACTGCGGTCGTAGGCTGGCATCCCTCTCGACAGTCGATGGACCGACAGCGGGCGGGCACTGGCACCCGTCACCGTTTCGAACTCCTCGGTGGCGATGCGTCCGAGTCGCTCGTCCGACCAGTCGACGAGTTCCGGCGTCTTCGTACCGCCGAGATAGCAGGTGAACACGCCGTCGCGGTTCAACAGGCTGTCGTTCGCCGTGACGCCGAGCGTCCGAAACGCCTCGTCGTACTGTATCTGGTAGCCCGCACTGTCGAGGTTACAGTCGGCGTGGAGGTGGACGACGGCCATGGGGTTGTAGGTGAGACGGCGAAGTGCGCCTCCCGTCTCCGGTGCGAACGAGGCGACGAGGTCGGCAGTCACGTCCGCGGGCGTCGTGAGGACGAGTTCGTCCACGTCTTGCGTGCCGGCCGCCGTTTCGAGTTCGTATCCCGCCCCGTGCTGGCGAACCGATTCGACGGGCGTTCCGAGCGAGACGCTGTTTGCGTGCGCGTCGAACAGCGCCGTCGGAAGCGTCTGGAGGCCGTCGTCGAACGAGACGACGTCGGGCGGGTCGCGCCCTCGCAGCACCGACCAGAGGACGAATTTGAGAACGCTCCCGTCGATGCCCGCGTTCTTTAGCGCCCGCGAGAGGGTGTAGCGTACGTACATCTCGTCGGGATGGGAGCCGTAGAGACCGCCATACAGCGGCCCGAAGTAGTACTCGGCGACCTCAGGACCGAACGCTCGCGTCAGGTACGCTTCGACCGTCTCGTCCGCACGCGGTCCCTCGGTGAACGGTTCGAGGAGGATGCGGAGTTTCGCGGCCCACGAGATGAGGTCAGTATCGAGCGCCTCGCGCACGGACTGGGGGACGAGACGGAGTTTTCCGTGGTGGTAGACGTACAGCGGGACGTCTGCTGCGCGTCGAACGCTCCGCTGCAGTCCGAGGTCGTCGACGAGTTCCCGTATCGACGGCGTCGTGCGCGTGCGCTGTGGCCCGAAATCGAGCACTCGCCCCTCGACGCGTCGGCTTCGAATCACGCCGCCGGGTTCGTCGCTCCCCTCGAACACCCTGCTCTCGACGCCCGCCTGCTGGAGGTAGTGGTGGAGCGTGAGTCCGCTCAGCCCACCACCCACGATTCCGATGGTCATGGGTCGACGGTCACTCCACCGTTGGGTTTTCGACCGGTGTCCGTTCGGGCAGCGGGCCGTCGTAGCCCTCCGGAACGTACGGACAGAGCGGGTCGCTTTCGAGCGGGTTACCTGTGTACGCGTACGCGCGCGACCGACTCCCGCCGCAGACGCTGCGATACGGGCACGCGCCACATTTGCCTTCGAGCGCGTCCGGGTCGCGGAGGCGGCGGAACGTCTCGGAGTCGCGGTAGCGTTCGACGAGCGAATCGTCCCGAACGTTGCCCGCCACGTCGGGGAGGAACCCGGACGGATACACGTCTCCGAGATGGCTCACGAAGACGAACCCGTTTCCGGCCCGAATCCCGGTTCGGCGACCGATGTCGTCCGTCCCGGGCGTTGCGGTTCCCGCGTCCGCCCGCTTTCGTTCGAGCGCGACCCGCCGGTAGTGAGGGGCTTCGGTCGTCTTGACGCCGAACGGTGCGGTTTCGCTCACGTCGAGGAGCCACTCCATCACTCGTTCTGCTCGCTCGGGGGAGATGGGGTCGAGCACCGTCCCCCGCCCGACTGGAACGAGGAAGAAGACGGACCAGAGGACGGCACCGAGGTCGGTGACGAGGTCGCGGAGTGCGGGCAGTTCGTCCACCGTCTCGGCACAGACCGTGGTGTTGACCTGCAGTGGAACCCCGGCGTCTCGAATCGCTCTGGCCGCTCGAACCGTCGATTCGAAACTCCCCGCTTCGCCACGGAATTCGTCGTGTGCTTCGGGGGTACTGCCGTCGATACTGAGGGCGATTCGGCGCAATCCCGCGTCGGCCAACCCCTCGATTCGGTCGCCCGTCAACGAGGCCGTTCCGCTGGGCGTGAGCGTCATCCCGAGTCCCTGCTCGGCCCCGTACGCGACGAGTTCTTCGACGTCGTCGCGCATCAGGGGGTCGCCACCCGAGAGCACGACGAGCTGGCCCTCGCCGAATCGGCGTGCCTCGTCCAGCAGTTCCTTCCCTTCGGCAGTCGTGAGTTCGTCGGGATGGCGCTGGTCCTGGGCGTCGGCCCGGCAGTGCTTACACGCGAGTTCGCACGCCTGGGTGAGTTCCCAGACGAGTACGAACGGTCGCTGGTCGGTGTCGACGGCGTCGGGTCTCATCGCCCCCACCCGGTTCGGTCGGTCGTCGGCAGTGTACGAACTGTCGCTCGCTTCATGGCCGAACGTCGTCGGCGAATCGCCGAAATCAGTCTCCCGAACATGTTCGAACGAGGGGGAGAGTTCCTCACGGAAACGGGTCGGACACGAACATGGTCGGGAGAAATTCTACCCGACGAGAGGACGTCGTGAGTGACGATGACCGCCGACGTTCACGAACTCGACGTGAGACGGATGGACGAGCCGTTCGACAGTATCGTGAGTGCCGTCTCGGGACTTGGCGACGACCAATCGCTCGTCCTCGTCAGCAGTTTCGAGCCGAAACCGCTCTACAGCGTGCTCGAAGAACGAGGATTCCAGTGTGAAACGGAGCGAATCGACGCCGACGAGTGGCACGTCAGCGTCACGCGAGCCTGAGAAGCGTCAGAACGGCGCACGCGACCCATCGAGTGGAACGTCAGTCGTCCCGGTCCCGTCACCTCCTTTTCCATCTGCTCTTTCGTCTATCTCGCCCACTTCCCCGTCTATCTCGTCCACTCCCTGTTCCGAACCCGCGTACCGTTCCACGAGCCCATCGAGTTTCTCGTTTATCGCGTCGCTCTCGTGGTGCATCTCGTTCAGATGAACCGTGACGAGGTCGTACTCGTGAGCGTCGGATTCGCCATTCCACGCGCGAAACGAGCCGACGGTGAGCGACGTGCTCTGTGGACAGAACGGCGTCGTCGGCGTGAATTCCGCGTGGAGAACGGTCGGGTCGTCGGCATCGACCGCGTAGCGGAAGCCAGCGTCGGGGTGGCGCGCGTCGAGGTTCAGGCGTGCGAGGTTGTAGCCGAACGTCGCGTCGTAGATGCCCCGGCGCTCGAACACGTCGCGGCTCAGTTCGTGGAACTCGACGTGGTCGCTCTCGGTGAGGACCTCGTGCCCGTCGAGCACTGGTCCCGGTTCGGGGATGTGCTCCGGGACGAAATCGTCGTAGTCGTCGAACTGGGTCTGGCTCGCTGTGACGGCCGAGAACGGTGAATCGAACAGTCCCATACTACGAGTCACGAATCCGACCACACTGACTCCACCCCCGAACGTGTTCGTTACGTCGCGCCACCGCCGCGGGTCGCCTTCGGGTCACGAGTCGACGTCCACCGCGTCGGACGGCGACCCGAGCAGGAGGCGTCGAACCGGGAGCGACCCGTGCCGAGAGACGACCAGCCAGACGTTCGCGGCGAACGAGACGAATCCCACGAGCAACAGCGTCCAGCCGACCGTCTCGACCATCGCAGGGAGGTCTCCGAGGTTCGTCAGGGCGACGGTGACGCCTCCGCCGAACGTCGCTATTCCATCCACGCGAGCGATTCGCGCGTCGTAGAGGTCGTCTATCATCGGGACGCGCTCGAATCCGAGACGGTCGCTGTACCGCTCCATCCAGACGATGAACGGGACGACGTGGTACAGCGTCCCGAGCACGACGAAGCCGACGACGCCGAAGAGGAGGACGGTCACGGTCGACGACGTGCCGAGCACGGTCGAACGGGAGAGCGGGTCGTGGAGCCACGCCGGAAGCGTCGCGACGCCCCAGAGCGCGAGCGACACCGCGACGACGGCGTACCGCGAGAGCATCGGCGTCCGCGGCACCTGCGTTTCGACCAGTCGCCGAACGAGGACGACGGCGAACGAGAGTAATCCGAGCACGGTCAACACCGCCCCGACGCGGGCGAGCGAGGGCAGACCGAGCAACCGACCGCCGGCGAGCGCGACGACGCCGAGTGGATAGCTCACCTCCTCGATTCGAGCCAGATGGACGTCGATGCCGTGGCGTTCGGTCTGGGTGAACATCGTCGAGAGCTGGTACAGCGCTCCCAGCACGGTCGTCAGTACGCCGCCGAAGACGGCGAGCGTGACGTGTGAGGCGACGACGTTCTGCCGTGCGAGGCCAAGGTCGGCGACGACTGGATTCGTGAAGTCGACGGCGAGCAGGACGCCGAACGCCGGGGCGATGGCGAAGTAGCCGACCGCGAGCGCGAAGTGACGCTCGGTCACGTCGAGCGATTCGACCGCGAACAGCGTCCGCCCGACGTTGTAGACGAACACCCAGAAGCCGACCAGCATGACCGTCCCGAACGCGGGGAGCAAGTCGAGTCGAACCGTCGCTAGCGCGCTCGCGAACCCGACGAGTCCGCCAGCGACCAGCCAGAGCTGGAGCGACGCGAGCCGACGAGAGTAGAGCGGACGACCGCTCCAGACCGGAACGAATTGGGTCATCGCACCGAGGATGGTGAGACAGACCCATCCGACGAGCAGCGTGTGGAGGAAGACGAGATTCGAGAGACCGGGGGCCACGCCGAGCGCCGACGCCGCGCCGGTCGCACCGGCGACGACGAGAAAGAGGAGGCCGACGAGGAAGTGACCGAGTGGAAGCGCCATCGGCGGCCCTCGGTCTGCGTCGATGCCAGATGGAATCGTACTCATACCGTCGTCTTCACGCCCGCCGTCCATCGACCTGTACCCGAAGATGTTCGCCTGCGTCAGCGTTCCAGCACCATCGCGAGCAGTTTGGTCTGGGCCGCCGCGAGATGTTCGGAGAACGTCGAGCGTGAGATACCGAGCGCTTCGGCGACGTCGCCGGCGTTCGCACCTTTCGGGTGCCTGAAGTAGCCGAGTTCGTAGGCCGTCTCGATGACCTCGCGCTGGCGGTCGGTGAGTTTCGCCCGGTCGACGAGGACGAGGTCGCCGTCGGAGTCCGCGCCCGACTGGCTGAGATGTGAGATGGAAACCTGCCCGAACCGCTCTCGTAGTCGTTCGACGACGCCTTTCACTTCGTCTACCGCCGGGACGTAGACCGTGAGCACGAGCGACCCGGCCTCCGCCCGAACGTTCGATACCGGCACCCCGAACGATTCGACAGCACCGCAGACGCACGGGGTGGCGGTGTCGCGCTCGAACCGGTACCGGCGTTCCTCGCCCGTCCGAAAGACTTCGTGCACGTCGTCGGCCGCTTCCGCCGAAAGCTCCTCTGAAAGCGTAAAATCTTCGACTATCGTGTCGTCGGTCGGATGTGACCAGTGGACGCTCTGAACCGGCGTGTCAGTCGCCGCCGACGCCAGTGCGACGGGACAGTCACCTGGCGACGGGACGGTCAACACGGCACGGATGCTTCGGTGCGTGTCGGCGTCGGTATCCGGTTGCATATAGGGGGCTGGGGCTCCCAACGACAAGTACGGTACCCGCGATTCCCGGGGGCTGAGAACGGCCGAGCCAGTGCTCGTGGAATCGTGACTCTCAGGAGTCGTATCCGGTTTCGAGTAATGAGCAGTCGGTGATCCGGTGAGTGGCCGGAACACCGTCGAGTCACCGTCCAAAGTGAATTGGTGGTTCGTTCGGTGTGACACCCAGACTTCGGTAGCGTCACACTGCGAACACGGTACGACACGTCCCCGCGTTTCCAGAGCGGTTGGCGCACCTTGTCGGGCATTGCCGGGACGACCGTTCGTGTTTCTCCTGTTCTCCTCTTTCGTGAAAGGTTTGAGTGCTATGTCGTAGGCTCGCCCCTTCGCGCGCCTACAGTTCTATCGATGTGTCGTACCGACTTCGCCGTTGTCCCATCATATGTGGGGGTTTATTACCCCCTCGTCTATCCCGACCGCCTCGCACCGATTCCCACGAGCAATCGCGTGAGGAGGTAGGCGTAGCCGAGCGCGCCGAGGCCGGAGACTGCGATGCCGACGGTGACGACCGCCCCTGCTCCGATTGCGAGCCCGACGACTTCGACGGCGAGGCCACCTGCGAGCGTAGCGACGACGAGCGCCGCGCTCTGCCTGCTCGCACCCGGAAACGTCCCCGCCGTCGGCGGGTAAAACTGGAAAGCGAGACCGACGATGGTGAGTCCGAGGAAACCGAGGAGGTTCAACTGTCGGTGGGCGGAGAGCAACCCTGCCGACGCGCCCCCGAACGCGAACGACAGGCCGAGTGCGACCGCGACCGCTCCGGCGAGACTTCCGACGACGACACCGTACAGTCCGACGCGTCGTCGGTCGGAGCGGGCGAAACAGGTGACGGTGAGCGCCGCGAAGCCGACCATCGCCGTCGCTTCTGCCAGCGCACCGACGCGGAACCAGCGGCCACCCCAGAGGTCGGTTGCGAGCAGAGCGGGGCCGATTGCACCGGTCGGCAAGACGACGAAGACGAGCGCCGTCGGCGGACGAACGTCGAAGAATCGGGGCAGGAGTCGAGCTCCGAGTGCGAACACGAGGACGCCCGCCGCCCCCGCCGCGAAGAAATGCGAGAGTCGGGGGAGATAGCCGTCCGTTACAGCGGGAAGCGTAGAGAATCGCGCGAGCAACTCGTACGAACCGACGGCGAGATACGCGAACGAGACGGGGAGAAACAGATTCGCGAACTGGTCCGCTCGTTCGAATCCATCACGTAACGAACCGGTGCCCGTCTCTCGACCGAACGGATTCCCGCGAACCGACCAGCCGAGGCTCCCGAGGAAGACGACGACGCCGAGGCCCCACGCCACCGCGCCGACCAGGGAGACGGCCGCCGGCATCGACGCCGCGGTGCCGACCGTCAACAGAATCGTTCCGAGCGACGACAGCGCGAAGTGAACCGGCGTGACACGCGGCACCGCGAGCACTCGCTCGAAGTACGACGGGACGAGGAGGTAGGCCTTCCCGAATATCATGTGGAAGACGAACCCGAACAGGGCGAGTGTCATCTCCGCTCGATGGGGGAGTCCGAGGAGTGCGCCGATTCGCCACGCGACCAGAAAGAGAGCGCTGGCGACGACGAAGCGTCGTGACCACCGACTCGTCGTTCCTCTGCTCATATCGTTTGCGACGACGAACCGGACGACCGTCGAACTATCGATTCGCTGGCTGGTCTGGACGGTCGAGACCGTCGTTCGAGACGGCGGTCCCCTCGAGCGACCGAATCGGCCGGCGTGGACGTACGCTGCATGGAATCGGAGACGAACCCGTCGAGGGTGGCCGTTCCCCCGAACGTGTTCGTCTCGGGACCGAGAGAGTGAAAACGAAGTTGGCTCCCGCCGTGCGCGACTACGCCGGGTCGGGGTCGAAGACGTCCGGGTTGGCGGGACCGTCAGCGTGAACGACCGCCATGCATCCTTTTCGTGCGACCCTGCTCAGCGAGTGGTCGACCAGTTTGAAATCTCCCGGAACCGGGAACGACATCGTGACGATGGCGGTGCTTCCGGGGACAACAGGCGTGGTCTGGATGTGTTTCTGTGGCGCGTTCGAAAGCGACCCCTGTACCCAGTGGTCTTCGAACACGTTCCCGATGGGGTGGAAACTGCTCGTGAGGTTCGGACCGCCGGTGACGAAGTAGAGGCGGGCAGTTTCGCCGGTCTTCACTTCCATCGCACCGTGGCGATTCGCGGTCAGCGCGTAAGCTTCACCGTTCATCAGTACGTGGCTCGCGTCTTCACGAGCCATCGACGCCATGTCGAAGGCGTAGTGACCGTTGTCGCCGCCTTTCGTGTAGAGTTCGTGTTGGCCGATGTAGAACTCGTGGTCGACGTCCGGCAGTCCGTCTTCGGGTTCGACGAGGATGATGCCGAACATGCCGGCGCTGATGTGCATGTCCATGTTCGGTACGGCACAGTGGTAGATGTACGCGCCGGGGTAGGTCACTTTGAACCGGAGGTGTGTCGTCTCGCCTGGCATCGTCATCGTCGCTTCGGCACCGCCGCCGGGACCAGCGACGGCGTGGAAGTCGACGTTGTGTGGCATGACGTTCTCCTCAGGGTTCTCGAAGGTGAGATTCACCGTATCGCCTACACGGGTTCGGATGAACGGTCCCGGTACCTGACCGTTGTACGTCATGAAGTCGAACGTCGCACCGTCTTCGACTTCCGCACGCACCTCGCGCGGTACGAGCGTCACGTCGATTTCGGCCGGTTTTCGACGGGTGATGGGGTCCGGTACGTCGGTCGGGTCGGCAGCGACCCGTTCGACGATGGGCTTTCTGGTCTGCTCGACCGCCTTTCGTTCGCGTACCGTCGTCTTCAGGTCGTTCTGTGCCATCGGTGCGTTACAGCCGGCGAGCGCCGCGACACTTCCGACACCGACTCCTTGTAACATACGTCGTCTCGTGGGTTCGAACATGAGCTACAGATTAACATCAAACAGCTACGAATATCAATTGCAGTTCAGATTCTCACGTGGAAAGAACGGTTCTCAGAAGCGGGGAAATCTGCCGAACCGGTTCGGCCGTTCTTTATAAGCTGATAACATCGATAGCGGGAACGTGGAGTTCGCCGCCACGGACTCTCAACAGCAGTAGATGAACGGGTACATGAGCGCGACGCGGTCACCGTCGTCCAGTCGCGTGTCCAGTCCGTCGATGTGCTCGTTGAAGGTACCGTTGATGGATACTCGCGCGTACGCGCGGGTCTGTTCACCTTCGGGATTCTTGCCCCACGTGCCGGGAAGTTCGGCCGGTGCTCTCGCCCACCCTCGCGTTCTCGCGTCCGCTTCCGTCTCCGCGATGAGCAGGTCTTCGACATCGTACGCTTCGAAGAACGCTTCCAGAAACGCTCTGAGCGTCGTTCCCTCGAAGGTGAACGTGAGGTGGGCCACTCCGACCTCGTTTCGAACGTGGCCGGTACAGCGTACCTCGACCGTCGTCGTTCCGTCGTTCGCGTGGTCCGCACTCTCCACTCGCTGTGGGTCCGTTCGAGTCTCCATACGCCACTAGACGGCCGGGACGACCGAGAACCCTCGTTCGAACATGTTCGGCGAACCGTTCTCCCGGTGTCGCTGCGAGGGTATCGATATGAGTCTTCCGTCACACGACGACGTCGAACCGATTACTGACCACACACACCACAACTCCTGGTCGGCGAACCTGGAAAAACCACAACACGCGGGGGATTCCGACCTCGTCGTCGGACAGGCCCTCGACGCCGTTCGCCACACTGCGGCAGGGTATCACGTGAATCTCGTCACGCACGGCGACCACGGCCACCCCTCGACGTATCTCTTCGACGCGCTCGAGACGTTCGACGGTTCCATCGAGTGGCAGTACGTCGAACAGTGTGGATGTGGCGGTCACGTCACTCGCGTTTTCATCGAATAGCTGCCATTTTACTCCCGCCCCGACTCGTCCGATTCGACCGAAACGCAAATGAATTTCGAACTATTTATAAATGTATTAAAAAATTACATCATCGATCGACTTCGAAGACGAATGCTTTTATGACCTCCCTTCGTCAATCGATTCGATTAGAACGGTGACAAGATGACTGATTCCGGTCGCCCGGTTGAGTTTCCGGACGGAGACGATTTCGCCGAGTCCGTCACCGACGAGGGTTCGTTCTTTCACCATCTCGTGTACGACGCGACGGACGTCGTCGTTACCACCGATAGCGACGGCACGATCGTCTTCGCGAACGCCGCCGTCGAATCCCTGTTCGGGTACGCGCCGAACGAACTAATCGGGGAGCGACCGGCCGTGCTCGTTCCGGAGCGATTTCGAAACGGTCAGCGGGACGGGTTTTTCGGCTCTATCACCGAGACCCCTCGCGAAGGACGACCGGAGACGGTCGAGATGGTGGGCGTCGACCGTGACGGAAACGAAATTCCGCTCTCCGTGATGTTCCACGAACACACGTACGACGGCCACCAGTTGTCGACGGCTATCGTTCGGGACGTCTCCGACCAGAAGCGGACGGAACGACAATTGCGAGAGGAGCGTGAACTCGTCCAGCAGGTGTTCGAGACGAGTCCGATTGCACTGGCAGTCCATTCGGCCGACGGGGAGGTGCTCAGGGCGAACGACCGCGCGCTCGATATGCTCGGCCTCGAAGACGTCGAAGAGTTCTCGCCGGTGGACGAACGCGACGATTTGAAGGTGTACGGTGCGGACGGCGAACCACTCTCTCCGGAGGAGTACGCGAAGAGTCAGGTCATCCGAACCAAAAAACCGGTTTACAACTTCGAGATAGCTATCGAACGCCCGTCTATCGGACGTCGGTGGTTCTCGGTGAACGGCGTCCCACTGCTGAACGACGATGGGGACCTTGAACGGGTCGTCCTGGCCGCCGAAGACATCACAGATTTGAAACGGAATCAACGGGAACTGGAGCGCCGACGGCGGGCGTTGGAGACGGAACTCGAAGAGATATTCGACCGCGTAACCGACGCCTTCTTGGCAGTGGACGAGAACGGGGGGTTCACCTACGTCAACTCCCACGCAGAACGCGTGTTCGGGACGAACAACGAATCGCTCATCGGCGAGAACATGTGGGAGACGTTTCCCGAGATGGAGTCGTTCCGAGAACAGTACGAGACCGCGCTCGAATCGCAGGAACCGGTCTTCTTCGAAACGTTCTCCGAAGCGCTCTCGACGTGGTTCGACGTCCGTGTTTACCCGTCGGAGACGGGATTGTCGATGTATTTCCGTGACGTGACCGAGCGGAAAGAGCGCGAGCGAGAGTTAGAGCAGGCGAAGACGATGATCGAGACGGTCGAAGACGGCGTCTACGTCCTCGACGAGACGTACCAACTGGTCGCGGTCAACGACGCGCTCGTCTCCATGACGGGCTACTCGCGGGACGCCCTCCTGGATTCGCCGGCGTCGCTTCTGACCGACGAGGAGACGGTCAAAACCGGAAAGAAACTACAGGAGGAGATTCGGTCCGGAGCGCGCGACGTGGCGACGATAGAGACGGAGTTCCGACGGGCCGACGGACAGGAGTTCCCGGTGGAAATTCGCTTCTCGCCGCTGTACATCGACGACGAGTTCCGGGGGACGGTCGGCGTCGTCCGCGACACGTCCGAACGCAGAGCGCGCGAGGCGGAACTACGAGAGCAAAACGAACGACTGGACACGTTCGCGGGGGCGCTAGCCCACGAGTTGCGCAACCCGTTGTCGATTGCACAGGGGTATCTCGCGCTCGCGTGGGAGGACCGGGACGAACGCGCGTACGAGGAGGTGAAAACGGCGCTCGACCGTATGGAGAACATGATCGACTCGCTGCTCATCATCTCCCGTGGCGGCGGAAGCGTCGACACGACCGAACCGATCGACCTCCACGAGACGGCGGAAACAGCGTGGCAGACCGTCGCTACGGCGGCGGCGACGCTGGTCGTAGACCGTTCTCAGCAGATATACGTCGACCCGGATCACCTTCGTCTCCTCTTCGAGAACCTGTTTCGAAACGCGGTCGAACACGGTGGGGAGGGCGTGACGGTGCGCGTCGGGGTCATCGACGACGGGTTCTACGTCGAGGACGACGGGCCGGGGATATCGGCGGAGACGCGCCAGCACGTGTTCGAACCCGGCTACTCCACCAGTAGCGTCGGGATGGGCGTCGGACTGACGTTGATACGACAGCTCTCGAAGGCGTACGGGTGGGAGTATGCGATTACCGAGGGCCGCGACGGTGGCGCACGATTCGAGTTTACGGACGTGGGTTAATCCACTGGCCCACCCGGACGACTCCATGTCCTCTACGGCCAGTCTCGCCGAACTCTTTTTCGACTGCCCAAACGCGGACTGTCGGAGCGGTTTTTCGACGGACAGCACGTCGTCCCGTTCTCCAATTCGGAAGAGCGAGATGCTCGGTTCGACGGGCGCGTTTCGTCGGTTGTTCGGACGTCCCCCTTCGATACTCCCGGAGCGGTACTCGTCGGCGGCTGTCGCGGAAACGACCGACGGGCCCATTCACGGGGTGGTGGGACCACTGCTCTCAGAGTAGCGTCTTTACGTCGAACCATCGCCGGACGCTCGTCCACCCGATTCCGATAGCCAGCAGTGAGACGGTGACCCCGCCCGCCGAGAGCAGTATGGGGTCGATGGACGGCACGGCAGTCAGCAGAATGACGAGTGCGACCCCCGGCAGTATCCCGACCATGATGAGGAGGTTCCCGGGTTCCGTCCCGTTGATAGGCGTCTCGGGGAACGTGAGGTAGACGACGACGGCCACGAAAGTCGCCCACAGTGCCAGCGGAATCGGCGTCAGGAGTCCGGTCGCCAGCAGTCGAACTGCCGACGGCGTCAACGACGCGTCGGCCCAGAGGAGTGCGATGGCGCCCCCGCCGAACGATATCGCCGCGAGCACCCCGATAACCAGCAGCGAGAGGACGAACAACCCGGCGACGAGCGCGACGAACACCTCCCGTTCGCGGTAGGGACCGCTCAACAGGAGTTCGAACTCGCCGGCAGACAGCCGCTGGCCGACTCCGGTCTGTGTGACCAGTATCGAGAGCACGGCTCCAATCATCCCGACGAAGTAGGACCCCTGCACGACCAGCATCGCAAGCATCAGCGCGGTGTCGCTATCGACGCCGGTGAAGTAGAGCTCCGCCTGGCGCGCGAGTGCCTCTCTGGTCCCCCGGTCAGGGCACCGGGCAAGACGGCAGTGAGGCCGAGCATGCCGAGAAAGAGCACGCCCGCACCGATAGGGAACGTGAACAGTCGCCAGCCTCGACCCCGAAGCTCGCTCCAGACGAGGGCTCTGGCGAGCGTCTGCCAGCCGGGTGTGTCACTCATTGCTAACCCCTCCCGTGAGTTCGCGGTACAGGTCTTCGAGCGACGTCGTCTCCTCGCGGACGCTCTCGATGACGACGCCGCGGTCGACCAGGGCGGAGACGAGGCTGCTCACCGACCGTTCCGGGGGGAGCGTCACGACCCACCCGTTCTGTCCCGGTCTCGCGTCGACGCCGACCGCCTCGAACGCCGTCGCACCCGCGTCCGTCTCGACGACGACCTCCCGCGTTCCCTCGCCCCTGAGTTGGCCGATGAGTTCCTCTTTCGGACCCTGTGCAACGACGATGCCGTCGCTGACGACGGTGAGTTCGTCTGCCAGCAGTTCGGCCTCGTAGAGGTTGTGCGTCGAGTAACAGAGGGTTCGTCCTTCAGCGGCGAGCCGCGTCGAGTCGCTCCCGGAGGACCCCGCTGCGGTCGGGTCGAGGCCCGTCGTCGGCTCGTCGAGAAAGAGCACCGTCGGGTCGCCGAGCAAGAGTCGTGCAATCGTCACCCGCTGTCGTTGACCCCGACTCAGGTCGGTCCCCGACCGGTCGAGCAACTCGTCTACGTCCGCCGTGGCCGTCGTTTGCTCGATGCGTTCTTCCCGCTGGTCGGCGTCGAGCCCGAGTATCCGTCCCCAGTAGTCCAGGTTCTCGCGGACCGTCAGTCGCGGGTTGAGCGGCGTTCCGTGCGGGAGATAGCCGACGGCTTTCTTCACGGACTGGTCGGCGAACGGGTCCGTGCCGTCGATTCGGACCTGCCCCTGGTCGGGGGGAAAGAATCCCCGCACCGACGCGGAACAGTGTGGTCTTGCCCGCGCCGTTCGGCCCGAGGACGACGTTGAGTCCGGCGTGGAACTCCGTCGTGAGTCCCTCCAGTGCGGTCACGTCGCCGTATCGGAGGTGGATATCGTCGAAGGAGACGGGGGGTGGCATACCGTGAGATGTCGTCGTTCGCCCGATAACGGTTTCGAAGCTTCAACACGATGGGTCCGCGGTCCGAATCGGTGGAACATACTTCCCGGCCGCTCGTCGGCGGGAACGGAAACGCGGGTCACATCACCGGGGTCGCAGGCCCGGTACGGCCGACCGTTCTCGGCCGACCGAGTCTCAGTCGTCGTCCGAGAGGACGCGGTTCGGCACCTGCTGGTCTTCCGGTGCGGGTGCGGGCGTCGTCACGTCGCGCTGGACGAACTGCTTTTTTACCACGTCGTAGGCAAACACGAGCGTTCCGAGGATGAGCATCGTGTCGCCGGGCATCCGCGCCCAGAACAGCAGTTGCACGAGGTCGCCGTTGTAGAACGCGAGACTGCGAGCGGCGGCATAGCTGCCACTGAACGCCGCTTCCAGCTGGAGGAAGCCGACCGGGAGGACGGAGACGAACACCATCACGGCGAGGCCGACGTTCCAGAGCCAGAACGCCCAGTTGAGCCGTCGTTCGTTCCACACGTCGGGTTTCGTCGTTATCTGGAGCATGTAGACGGCCATTCCGAGCGCGAGGAAGCCGAACGCACCGAACATGGCGGCGTGGGCGTGACCGACCGTGAGGTAGGTTCCGTGTTCGTAGTAGTTGACCAGCGGGAGGTTGATGAAGAATCCGAGCACGCCCGCGCCGACGAAGTTCCAGACACCGCTGGCGACGATGAACATGAACGGGAGCGTGTAGGAAAACGACTCATCGCTCGTCGCCAGGGTTCGATACTGACCGATCGCCTCGAAGAGGATGAACACGAGCGGGAGGAGTTCGAGCGTCGAGAAGACCGACCCGAGTGGCACCCACACGTCCGGTTGGCCGATCCACCAGTAGTGGTGCGAGACGCCGATGACGCCCGTTCCCATCACGAACAGGGCCTGGAACATCACCGCTTTCTCCGCAGACCGCTTTCGCAGGAGGTTCATCGAGACGAGTGTGAGACCGACGATGGCGACGATGAAGAACTCGAACGCGCCTTCGACCCACATGTGGACGACCCACCAGCGCCAGAACTCGGTCACGACGATGTTCGTATCCGGCGTGTAGAACATCCCCGCGGTGAAGAGCAGGGCGATAGACCCCCCCGCGTACAGAATCATGTGTGCGAGACCGAACGGCTCTTCCTCGTCGAGGATGGGCTTGAATCCGCGAGCGACCAGAACCGCCCAGAGGAGGAATCCGACGAGGAGGCCGAACTGCCAGAGTCGGCCAACTTCGAGATACTCCAGTCCCTCGTTGCCGATTATCCACCAGAGGTCACCGTCGATGTACCCGTTGGCACCCAGCCAGATGCCGGACAGGCCACCGACCGTGACGACGAGCAGCGCGCCGAGGAGGACGTTGACGTACGTTCCTTGTTTCGTGCGTTCTCGTCCCGTGAGCAGCGGGGGCAAGAATAGTCCAGCACCGAGCCACAGCGTCGCTATCCAGAGGATAGCCATGTCGATGTGCCACGTCTTGGCGATGGAGAACGGCAGCAAACTGACAAAATCGACGCCGAGCATGGCCCCGAGGCCGAAGAAGCCGTCCCGTTCGACGTAGTAGTGAGCGAGGAGTCCGCCGAGCAACACCTGTCCGACGAACAGGAGCGCCGCGACGGGGACGAATCGCATCGCCGCTTTCTGACTCGGGAAGATGACGATGTCCCTGGGCGATGGCACCGTAATACCCTCCGTCTCCGGTTCGGGAAGGTCGATGGAGGTGTAGAGCCACACCCCCGCTCCGGCCGCCGCGACGAGCAACACCATCGCGATGACGCTCCACGTCATCGACGCAGTCGGTGGTGTGTTTCCGGCGGCAGGTTCGTAGGGCCAGTCGTTCGTGTACGTGTGGTCGCTCCCCGGTCGCTGGGTGTGGGAGATCCACGCCGTCCACATGGCGAAGTCTGCGAACCGCCGTGCCTCTTCTTCGGACTCGATGGTTCCGGAGGGGACGCCGCGTTCGAGTTCGCCGTCGTGATAGCGCTCGACGTACACCTCTCGAACCTGCTCGTGAGCGTACAGTTCGGCGGCGGAGTACCGCACCTGGTCACCGGGTTCGCTCGCCTCGAGTTCCGTCTCGACTTTCGTCTCGACGACCGCCTGTCGTTCCGCCGAGAGCGCGTCGAAATCTTCGTCGTAGCGCTCTCTGGCGTAGTACTCGTGCATGTACTTCGTCTTCAACGACAGCGAATCTGCCGTGTAATCAGCACCGAAGTACGCCCCGTTGCCGAGTATCGACCCGTGGTTCATCATGCCGTCCGACTGGAAGACGTGTTTGCCCTCCTGTACCTGCGCTTTGGTTACGACGGTCTCACCGTCTGGACCGACGACTGTCTGTGGAATCGGCGGGGTGTTCTCGTACGAATACCACGCGCCGACGCCCATCACCGCGAGGTTCAGGACGAAAACGATGGCGAGGAGTTTCGCCAGGGTTTTTCGCGTTACTCTCATACGGAATCGAGTTCAGCCTCGTCGGACTTTTAAAAGGGGTGTCGTTCCCGTTTCCGTGGAACGGCCACGAATATGTTCGGCAGAACATTCGGGTGGGTTGATTTCGTTCATCGTGCTATGGCAACACCCGACGCCGATTCTCGGTGGCTCCGTCCGTTCGGAGACGAGATACCGTCCCATCGCCCGCACGAACTACTCGACGTTCGCACCATGGGTCCGCCCCACCCACTGAAAGCGACGCTCGAAACGCTCACGGAACTGGAGGAGAACGTCGTCCTCGTCCAGCTCAACGACCGCCCGCCACAGCACCTCTATCCGAAACTCGGTGACCGCGGCTACGAGCACGCCACACTTGAACTGGACGACGCGGTCGTCACCGCCATCTGGAACCCCGGCGTGCGCGAGTAACGGGGAAGAGTACGAGTCGGATTTCTCCGGTCGAGAAGCGATTTCTCCCGCAACATATCAAATTTATTGGCCGCTACTGTTTTACCTTCCTTCTACGTTCCGTATATCAATGGCTCTCTCAGAAGACGTTACTACGACGAACCGTCGAAACGTTCTCGTCGTCTGTCTGGACACCGTTCGCGCGGACTTCTTTTTCGACTATGCGAAACGTCTCCAGGAACTCGCGGACGTATCCTTCACCCAGTGTCGAGCTGTCAGCTCGTGGACCGTTCCGAGTCACGCGAGCATGTTCACGGGCGAGTTACCGTCCCGCCACGGCGTACACACGCACAACCGCCGATTCGACAGCATCGACCGCGAGGAGACGTTCCTCTCCGACCTCGACGGATACACTACGTTCGGCGTCAGCGCGAACGCCTTCGTCAGTCCCGACTACGGGTTCGATTCGTGGTTCGACGAGTTCTCGGTCGTCGAACCCCAACACCGCTATCCCGAAGCGACGAGTCTTCAGGAAGTGAGTCGAAACTCCAACACGAACGATGTCGATAAGTACGTCGAATATCTGCGAGCGGCCCTGACAAACGACTACCCGCTCAGGAGTCTTTCGAACACGTTCCTCGGATTCCTCCACGATACGACGAAGACCGGCCCACTGCCGAAACTGGTCGACGACGGGGCCTCGGCAGTGTCTCGAACCGCGAAGCGACACGTCGACGACTCCGACGGTCCGTACTTCGGGTTTCTCAACTTCATGGACGCTCACACCCCGCTTCAACCCTGTCGCACGTTCGGTTCCTCCATCGAGGGCGTTCCGAACTCGTGGACGTCCACCCAGTACGACGTCTGGGAGCTGATGGAGGAACCGGAGAAGTACGACGACTACTGGCGGATTCGAAAGTTCGTGTACCGGGCGGCCATCGAGTACCTCGACCGCGTCGTCGCCGACCTCGTGACCGACGTCCTCGAACGGTCGGACCGCGAGACGACCGTCGTCGTCACCGCCGACCACGGAGAAAATCACTGCGAAGAGGCGGACGACTACCTCACAAATCACAAGAGTAGCCTCTCGGAAGGACTCCTGCACGTCCCCCTCCTTCTCATCAACCCGCCGGACGGGTACGAAAACGAGGAGACGGACCCCCTCTCGCATCTCGCGTTCGGCGACCTGATTACCGGGATGGCCGACGGACGGACACCCGATACCGGACGCACCCGACTCCCCGCGGAACTGGTCGGAATGAGTGCCGGTCCCGAACCGCCGTCCGACTACGAGTTCTGGAATCGTATGATTCGCTGTGTCTACGACGGGACGACCAAGACCGTCTGGGACTCGCTCGGTACTCGAACTCGGTACGAACACGACCCCGACCGTCCGTCGTGGCAACGAAAGGTCGAGACGGGCGAGGGGACGCCCGCCGTCGAGTCGGTGTTCTTCGAGGACACCATCGAGGACGCGAAGGAAGCGGCGCGAAACGCCACTCCCAGCACCGACGCCGGTGCGGTCGACTCCACGACGGAAGCGCGACTGGAGGAACTGGGCTATCTGTGACCGACGCTGGTTGCGCGAGGCGTGTCGTCCCCCGCCAGCAGGCGGGCCGTTCGACGGTACGAGACGGACACTCATCGGGACGTGATACGCGCTCACAGTCTGCAAACCACGCCGTCGAAACTGTCACAGAATTCGATGGCACGAGCGAAAACGGAAGAGATAATCGGCGGTAGTTTACTAACATCTTCCTACGCCAATGGCTGACCAATCGTCGGACTCGTACTCGCCGCTTCAGTCGCTCTCCCGTGGTGCGTCGTTTTTCTTCGTCGGAAAGGGACTGGACAACGCGCTTCGATTTTTCCTGAATCTCCTGCTCGCGCGCGGACTCGGAGGGGTACTGTTCAGCGTCTACACGTTCGCGTTCGTCGTCTTGCAGTTCGTGCAGGTGCTGACCAATCTGGGAACGGACCAGTCCATCCTGAAGTTCATCCCGCAGTACGAAGACGACCCGAGAAAACGGAGTCTGATGCTCGGGCTGGCTTACCTCACATCGCTGGTCGCGGGCGTCGTCGTCGCCGTCGTCCTCTATTTCGCAGCACCGATGGTGACGCAGTTCGCGGACGAGGCGTTTCGTCCGTACCTCACCGACGTACTTCGAGTGTTGGCACTCGTTCTCCCGCTCAACACGCTCACGAACTGTATCAAGAGCGTCTTCAAGAGCCTCGAACTCCCGGAGTACCAGGTCTTCATCGTGAACGTCATGGTTCCGGTCACCCGCATCGCCATGGTCGGAATCGCGCTGTTGCTCGGGGCCGAACTCTTCGGTGTGGTCGCTGCGACCGTCGTCGCGACCGCACTCGTGTTCGTCGTCGCGGTGTGGTTGGTCCTCCAGAAGACCGACCTTCGACCGTCGTTTCGTGCCACTCGCGACGACGCCGTCGAGTTTTTCGACTTCTCCTTGCCACTGACGCTCAACCAGGCTGGCTACGTCCTCTCGAACCGCGTCGATATCCTGATGGTCGGTTTCCTCGGCGCGTACATCGCGAGCCCCGACGCGGTCGGTATCTACAAAATCGCTACCGTGCTGGCCGGAATGCTCATCCTTCCACTCAGCGCGTTCAGCCAACTGTTCCCACCGATCGCCTCACGGCTCTACAGTAACGGGGAGATGGCCGCCCTCGAATCGCTCTACCGGCGTGTCACCCGCTGGTCGTTCACGATGGCGCTGTTCCCGGCAATCGGTGCAATCGTCTACGCGAACGAACTCCTCACGCTCTTCGGTGACGGCTTCACCGATGGAGAGATAGTGTTGTTGTTGTTCGTCGTCGCGAAACTCACCAACGCGAGTGTAGGCCCCAGTGGTTACGTGCTAATGATGACCGACCACCACTATCTGACGCTGGTCAACCAGTGGGTACTCGGCGTGTTCAACGTCGTGTTCAACTACCTCTTCATCAAGGAGTTCGGTCTCGTCGGTGCCGCAATCGCCAGCGCGACGGTCATCGCGTCGGTAAACATCCTCCGCGTCGCCGAAGTGTGGTACACCGAAGGGCTGTTCCCGTACTCGAAAAAGTACGTCAAACCGGTGTTCGCTGGCCTCTTCACTGCAATCGTGATGTTGGGAAGCAAGTTTCTCCTCACCGAGTACGTGTCACTCCCCGTCTCTGGTGCCCTCGACGACCTCCTGCTCGGTGCGGTAGGTGGTCTCGTCGGTCTCGCGGTGTTCGTGGCAGCGTTGTTCGTACTCGGCATCG
Organism: Haladaptatus ordinarius; assembly: GCF_054177595.1. Lineage (NCBI taxonomy): Archaea > Methanobacteriati > Methanobacteriota > Halobacteria > Halobacteriales > Haladaptataceae > Haladaptatus > Haladaptatus ordinarius. The sequence continues at coordinate 35,106 of NZ_JBPEHH010000043.1, forward strand.
AGCAAGAAGACCGGGAGTTCGCCGCAGATTACCTTCCCAGTTAAACGTCGCTCACGAATCGCTTTCTGGCCTACTGCAGGCTTCGTTTCTCACGGGCGAAAACGCGGCCCAGAGTCCTCTATGACTCCGAACCGTGGTCGAACGGCGGGGACACGTCCGTCTCACACGCGCGACTGTGACACCGGTGATGGACGGCCCCGCTCGTCCGTTCGAACGTCTCGTCAGACGCGGGCGTTACGCGTTGTTCATTCGGACGGCGCTTCTTTCTCCACACCACTGGCAGGTCCTGACACGATACGGTTCGCGCGAGAACGCGGCGTTGTCGCTCGCTCGATTCTCCGTCAGAATCTCGATTTCGACCTGGTGGGGTGTGTCGGTTCCACACTCGTCACAGGATTCGACGAAATCCGCGTCGAATCCGTCACTCGATTTTGTAGCGGTCATGGGTAGGGCTGGTGGGCATTCGTTCGTGAACCTAACCGCGGGCGTTCGCGACGCTGCTCGTAGCGCGCGTTCGTCCACGCTAGTTCGAAACTCGGCGGTTCTCGGATGTCGACGTTGACTTCGACGTCGGTTTCGTGCTGTGGCCGACCGTAGAGTGTCTGCTCCGGTGCTGTCGTACGGTTCGAGTGCTGTGGCGGTCCGTACCGATTCGCTTCGATATCCTGCATCGTCGTCTCGCCGCCACGGTGCAGTGAAGTTGGCATCTGGCATCCACTCCATCGATTTCGGTTTCGTCGGTCGAGTCGTTCGACCTATCCGAATCGACGACAACGACCCGAAAAGGGATTGTGACCAGATTCTCAAAACCCCGTAGAGTGGCCGACAGTTCTGCCGTTCGCTAGCTACGACGGCCCTGGTGGAGTACCGACATCGAAGACGTTCGGTTTCTTCCCAGGAACTTTCCCTCTCGCCTTCGCCGTAACGTGGCTCGTCTGTCGGTACTCTCCCGTGCGTTCAATCGAGTCGAAACCAGCGCGTCGTGTAGCTCTCCTCGTGAAGATGCCACCGTCGCTGAATGCCGCTCCCGTCGTTTCGAAGTTCGATTACGCCGTCGAAAAGCGGTGCGAGCTTTCGGGTGTGATGTGACTCCGGGCTGTCTCGGAAGACGTAGTGGCCGATTCCGTCGGCCGTCGTCACCGCAGAACACGCCCTCGTCAGCACTGACTCGGCCGTCGCTGGTGACTGGTCGTGGACGAGCGCAGCCACGCCGTCGAAGTACAGGTGTGGTCGTGGAGTCTCGAGCGAATCGATGCGGTCGGCGAGTTCGGCGCCGAGTTTCGACGCTGCGAGTGCGGCAGTCGGTCGAGTCCCCGTCTCACTGACGACGACCTGTGCGTCGGCCCCGTCGAGTTGCGGACGTCGGTCACGCACGACTGATGCCATCTCCCCGCAGAACGCGAGTAGTGGTTGCTGCGCTCCGAACGGTGGGTCGAAGAAGGTAGAACCCACGGCCGTAAACGTCCCGTCCGGAACGTCTCCGACGACCAGGAAATTTCCACCGTCGGCTTCGAGTTTCGGAACCACCGACTGGACGGTGACAGTCCCGGTACTGTCGACGGTCACGTCACAATCGTCGAAGGTGAACGAAACGTCTCCCCGCGGTTCGCTTGTGGCGTCGCTCTCGACGTCGAAGAGTTCGTTCAGCGCATCCGGCTCGACGACGTCGTATAGCTGTTGACGAAGTTGGGTCGGGCCGATGGTCTTGACGCTCGCGACGGCCTCTATCACGGCCTGACTCACCGTTCCTCGAATGGGTTTCGTAACGCGAGGGAGGGTCGTATCTTCCGTGCTCTCTTCGGTGGGTTTCGATTCCCGGTTCGCACCGCGCCGGCGGTCACGGACGCCGCGATGAACGAATATCTTCCCGGTGCTGACGACCGTTACGAGGTCCTTGTCGTATCGAAACGAAACGCGGCCGCCAGTTCGCTTCGACCCGTCGTACTTCGGAGCGAACAGTCGGTCGAGAGCCGAGGGGTCGAGCCAACCGCTCAACTGACTGGTGGGGGGATGGTCGTCTCGCTCGACGACTTCCCCAATTACTTCGCTTGGCCGTTGCTGTGTCGCGCCATGACGTTCTCCGACAGCGAATTCTTCGACGTGGAGCATGGTTATTCGGTTTCGGTCTCCGTCTGCTCGGCCGCGGGTGAGTTTCACCCGTACTGCGCGCCCTCGTGGTTTCGATTCTCGACCGTCCGGTCAGGACGCGAACGAACCTGTGGCCGAGTTAGCGTGGATGTTCACACGGATTGGCTACTTTGTTGGCTTATTCGCCCGACAACGTGGACACGAGCGTCTGGAGGCCTCGCTGGAGACGTTCTGGAACGGCACCCGATGATGCCAGTGTTAGTACGAACGCTGCGCTGAAGCTCACGGCCCTCCTTCCATTTTCCTCCTGTCGGGACTGTTGAACCAACGTCTCTCACGTGCTTTCCTCGCTAGGAAATCACTCGCTCACCATTTGTAAGGTTTCTCGCTCCTCGATTACATGACTCTCAGTTGTCTCCCGGCCGATTTTCGACTTCCACGGCAGACCGCTGGCCGAGACGAAGCCAACTCGAGCGACGAATCTCGTCTGGGTCCCGATGCGCACGACGTGAATTTACGATAGTTTTTCCTAATCGAGCCCCTTCGGTATGTGAATTGTCGAGCGTTGTCAATGCGGATTTAATTCGACGTGTTTAAATTCACCCGGCCATTCGGATAGAATGTCGCAGTCGTCCTGCGCTTCGTTCACCCTTCACGGGATGGATTCGAAGCCCTTATACGTGGACGACGACTTCGCAGTAATGTGAAGGACGATGGCGGGTCTCCCGTCATCAAAGGAAATGAGGATTCCACCCCTGCGGTCTTCCGTATACGATGGTATCTGATGTTAGCCTCGGTAGTTCGGTGACACCTTGTCGGATTTCGACGTGGTGTCTCGAACGATGTGATATGTGATACACTCTCTTCGAGAGTGTCTCCGCCTAACATGCTGGACAGCGTGTCCAGCGGCATTCTGGTTGATCCTGCCAGAGGCCATTGCTATTGGAGTTCGATTTAGCCATGCTAGTCGCACGAGTTCAGACTCGTGGCGGATAGCTCAGTAACACGTGGTCAAACTACCCTATAGACCAGCATAACCTCGGGAAACTGAGGCTAATACTGGATAAGGCTCCTATGCTGGAATACGAGGAGCTGGAAACGTTCCGGCGCTATAGGATGTGGCTGCGGCCGATTAGGTAGACGGTGGGGTAACGGCCCACCGTGCCGATAATCGGTACGGGTTGTGAGAGCAAGAGCCCGGAGACGGAATCTGAGACAAGATTCCGGGCCCTACGGGGCGCAGCAGGCGCGAAAACTTTACACTGCACGACAGTGCGATAAGGGAACTCCAAGTGCGAGGGCATATAGTCCTCGCTTTTGTGTATCGTAAGGTGGTACACGAATAAGAACTGGGCAAGACCGGTGCCAGCCGCCGCGGTAATACCGGCAGTTCAAGTGATGGCCGCTTTTATTGGGCCTAAAGCGTCCGTAGCCTGCCAGACAGGTCCGTCGGGAAATCTGCTCGCTCAACGAGCAGGCGTCCGGCGGAAACCCGCTGGCTTGGGGCCGGAAGACCCAAGGGGTACGTCTGGGGTAGGAGTGAAATCCTGTAATCCTGGACGGACCACCGATCGCGAAAGCACCTTGGGAGGACGGACCCGACGGTGAGGGACGAAAGCTAGGGTCACGAACCGGATTAGATACCCGGGTAGTCCTAGCTGTAAACGATGCTCGCTAGGTGTGGCACAGGCTACGAGCCTGTGCTGTGCCACAGTGAAGACGGAAGCGAGCCGCCTGGGAAGTACGTCCGCAAGGATGAAACTTAAAGGAATTGGCGGGGGAGCACTACAACCGGAGGAGCCTGCGGTTTAATTGGACTCAACGCCGGACATCTCACCAGCACCGACAGTAGCAGTGACGGCCAGTTTGATGAGCTTGCTAGAGCTACTGAGAGGAGGTGCATGGCCGCCGTCAGCTCGTACCGTGAGGCATCCTGTTAAGTCAGGCAACGAGCGAGATCCGCGTCCGTAATTGCCAGCAGCACCCTTGTGGTGGCTGGGTACATTACGGAGACTGCCGCTGCTAAAGCGGAGGAAGGAACGGGCAACGGTAGGTCAGCATGCCCCGAATGTGCTGGGCTACACGCGGGCTACAATGGCCGAGACAGTGGGTTGCAACCTCGAAAGAGGGCGCTAATCTCTTAAACTCGGTCGTAGTTCGGATTGAGGGCTGAAACTCGCCCTCATGAAGCTGGATTCGGTAGTAATCGCGCTTCAGAAGAGCGCGGTGAATACGTCCCTGCTCCTTGCACACACCGCCC
>NZ_JBPEHH010000044.1:0-16336 GCF_054177595.1 Haladaptatus ordinarius
GCGCCGGCGCTGAGACGGTCTTTCATCCCCTTACTCGGCCTCGCACGCACGATGTAGTCGACTTCTAGCTGTTCCAACGCCGCGACAACATGAACCTGATAGAAGCCGCGATCCAAGTAAACGTGTCTGATCGACATGTATCGACGTGCTTCGACGATGAGTGAGCGAACGGCTTCCTGCTTTGCACGGAAGCCGGTCGCGTCCATCGGAATCACGGCGAGAGTGAACCGAACGCCCGGAGCGACAATACAGAGCGTTGCGAAGCAGTACGCTCGGTTCGTCCCGAGGTCAGGGTAGGTGAGAAGGACGTGGTCAGTGTTGGCCGAGCCGTAAAACCGCCACTCGTGGAGATCGATCGCCACATCAACACAATCGGGAAGCATCCGCTGTGATCGGAGAACGTGAAACAGGCGATCACGGACGCCATCGAACTGGGCGTCGATGGCGTCCGCGTCCATGTTTCGAAGATGGTAGAGCAATGATTTCGCGAGAGGATTCCGAGCCGTCGACGTGACGTCGACCGGCTCGGATCGATCCAATGGGACGGTTTTCCCGCCTATATTCGAAAACTCGTGATCGAAGGCAATTCCAGAGAGGACTTCGAGAAAGTCCTCTCTCGTGTAGGTTCCACACGGTTTGATGCCGAACTCGAGCGCCGGATAGATGAGTGTGGAGGCGGCACGACAAACCTGCTTTGCTTCGGTTGTGTCGACCATATCAGCGACTACAAATCGAGTCACCAGCTAGGTTCGGCAACTACTGTAAAGGGCGGGATTCTCTCCTCGAAGAGAGATAGCTATCGTACTGGAGGGCGAACGGTGAGAGAGAACGGTAACTATGTTCAACCTACTCGAAGCGACGGTCGACGACGTCCACGAGGCGTACGAGAGCGGCGAACTCACGTGTCGAGAACTCGTCGAGTCGTACCTCGACAGAATCGAGGCGTACGACGAGAACGGTCCCGAAATCAACGCGATAATCAACGTAAATCCCACCGCCACAGAGCGTGCGGACGAACTCGACGAGGCTTTCGACGACGATGGGTTCGTCGGTCCACTGCACGGTATCCCGTTCGTCGTGAAAGACCAGGTCGAGACGGCCGATATCACGACGACGTTCGGGTCGGAAGCCTTCGAGAACTACCGACCCACACGGGATGCGACGCTCGTCGAACGACTCCGAGGTGCGGGCGCCGTCGTTTTGGCGAAGACGAACCTGCCGGACTGGGCGACCTCGTGGTTCGGTTACTCGTCGGTGAACGGGCGGACGAAGAACCCGTACGCGCTGGACCGCGACCCCGGCGGGTCGTCGAGTGGCACTGGAGCGGCGATTGCGGCGAACTTCGGAACGGTCGGCATCGGCGAGGACACCGGTGGATCGATTCGGCTCCCCGCCGCGTACAACAACCTCTTCGGTATCCGGGTTACTCCCGGACTCGTCAGTCGGACGGGAATGTCACCGCTCGTGGCGTCACAGGACACGCCCGGTCCGATGGCACGGTCGGTGAAAGAACTCGCGACGGTCCTCGACGTCGCAGTCGGATACGACCCCGAGGACGAGTACACGACGGCGACCGAACTCACGGACGACGCCGGGTCGTACGTCGAGCAACTCGAGGCAGACGCGCTCGACGGGGCTCGAATCGGCGTGCTTCGGGATGCCTTCGGACCCGAAGACGACCCGGAAAGCGGTCCAGTGACGCGGCTAGTCGACGTGGCGGTCGAGACGATGTCGACGGCAGGGGCCGAAATCGTCGACCCGGTCAGCATCCCCGATCTGGACGAGCACCTCGATGCGACCTCGCTGTACATCTTGCAGTCCAAGCGAGATTTGACAGCCTTCTTGGGGTCTCGCCCGGACGCGCCCGTCGATTCCGTCGACGAACTGTACGACTCGGGTCAGTACCACGAGTTGCTCGACCTGTTCGTCGGTATCGCCGAAGACGGCCCCGACGACCCGGAGGCCGACCCCGACTACTGGAAGAGCGTAGCGGTACAATCGGCGTTCCAGCGCGACGTTCTGGGCGTCTACGCCGAACACGACCTCGACATGCTCCTCTGTCCCGACGTGCAGGTTCTCCCGCCGACGGCAGCGGCCATCGAGGACGGCGAACTCGATACGTTGACGTTCCCGACGAACACGGTCATCGCCTCACAGTCGGGCCTCTGTGCCGTCTCTGTCCCGGCGGGGTTGACGGACGACGGACTTCCCGTCGGAGTCGAACTCCTCGGAAAACCGTACGACGAAGCGACGCTGTTGACGTTGGCTTACGCATTCGAGCAGCTAGCCGACCCGCGGGTGCCGCCCGAGACGACGCCGTCTCTCGAAGGGTGACCGGACGGGGAAACGGCGGACGACCGTCTCGCCGATAGTCGGTCGTCTCGCGGCTGGATTCGGTACACCTCACCCGGACGAGAAACGAATCGACGTCTGATAACGAGCGGGGACCTGTATCCGAAATCAGGCGACTGACGCGCGTTCGTCGGTCTCTGCCTCAATAGCGTCGACGATAATGTCCATACCGACTTCGGCCTGGGTTTTGGTGAGGACGAGCGGCGGCAGGAGACGGAGGACGTTCCCGTACTGGCCGGCTTTCCAGACGAGAACGCCGTTCTCGTAACACCGTCGTTGGACGCCTTTTACGATGTCACCAGCATTCTGAACCGTACCGCCGTCATCGACGAACTCGGCCCCGACGAAGAGACCCTTCCCACGCACGTCAGCGAGATACGAGTTGTCTGCGCTGACCTCGCGGAGACGACGCCGGATGTACTCGCCCAGTTCGCGGGCGTGAGCAAGCAGGTCGTGAGACTCGATGTACTCGATAGAACGGAGACCAGCCGTCATCGCGGGTACGTGTCCGCGGTACGTCCCCGCGTGGTCCCCGGGCCCCCACGTGTCGAGGTCCTCGTGGTAGATAGTCGCCGAGAGCGGGAGACCGATACCGCCGAGCGCTTTGGCCGTGGTGACGACGTCGGGCGTGACGTCGAAGTGGTCGCTTCCCCACCACTCGCCGGTGCGACCGAGTCCCGTCTGGATTTCGTCGACGACCAGCGGAATCGCTGCCTCGTCGGCGATATCACGGAGTCCGGAGAGGAACTCCTGTGGCGGGACGACGATACCACCCTCGCCCTGGATAGGTTCGACGAAGATACCTGCCGGGTTCGGAAGGCCACCGTACGGTTCTAACACGGTGGCGCGAACTTCGGCAAGCGCGTCTTCGACGGCTTCCTCCGGGTCCTTCTGCTGTTGGAAGGGGTAGGGATAGGGCGCGTGGACGACGTCTGGAAGCAGCGGTGTGTACGGCTCCTTGAATTTCTTGTTAGCCGTGAGACTCATCGCACCGCTCGTCGCGCCGTGGTAGGCATTCCGGAACGCGACCAACCCGTTACCGTCGGTGTTGTATTTCGCGAGTTTGATGGCGGCCTCGATGGCGTCACTGCCCGTCGGCCCGCCGAAGACGACCTTGCTGTTCCCAGCGAGGTCCCCTGGCGCTATCTCGTCGAGTTTCTCGATGAGTTCGAGACGGGGTTCGGTGGGAAAATCGACTGTGTGGACCAGTTTGTCCGCCTGTTCGTGCATCGCCTCCATCACGTAGGGGTTCGCGTGGCCGACGTTCAGGACGCCGATACCAGCGAAGAAATCGAGGTAGGTGTTGCCGTCGACGTCGCGGATGGTTGCACCTTTCGCCTCTTCGAAGGCGATGGGAATGTTCTGCGGATAGGCGACAGCAGCGCTGTCGATTTCGCGCTGTTTCTGCAGCAACTCCCTCGTCTTCGGTCCGGGTACGTTTCCGACGTCCGGCGCACCCTCGAAGTGAATATCGTGGATATTCGGTCCAGCCATACGTGACCACAGGCAATCGAACAGTAAATAGATTCAGTTAGGTAAAATAGAATGTAGTATGCGAATTCGGTATTGTACCGTGTTAAGTTCATGAAATAAAAACTCGTACGAACGGACGCCGTGTTATCACTTTAGTCGAACTTGTGTGGTATCTAGAAGCTGTGCGGCCAGGAAACGTCGGACGAACCGGCGAGTACGAGTCGAACAGCCGACAGTGGCGTGTCGACCGCCCTAGAAGAGGACGAGCGGTGACGGAATTATTCGGCTTCGATTTCGACGAGGCCATCGCCGGTGTCGACTTCTGCTTCGTTCTCCGCGAGAAATCCCGTCACGGTCCCTGCTTCGTCCGCCGTTATGTCGTGAAAGTTCTTCATCACGCCGACGAGGCCGACGACGTCACCTGCTTCGACGGAGTCACCTTCTTCCACGAACGGCGGTTCCTCCGGGTCGGACCGTCGGTAGAAAACGCCTGGCATCGGGGACGTAATGGTGGTTTTTTCTGCCATTGTCTCACACGTGGGTAGCGCCGGGAACTTGTATATAGCTTTCCCATGACACTGAATCAGAGACAATCAATTCAGGATTTTCCCGGCACGAATACCATTTTTTGACTTCTTTTCGACTAGCGTTTGAGAACGTCGGGGGAGAAATTCGTACTCGGCGACGGTCGAATACGTTCTCGATTCGAGACAGGCCGCTACCCCGAAAGCGACGTCCGAATCTTCTCGAGAGCGTCGTCGCTCTCCGCACGGGCCGCGATTGCCTCGTCGACGTCGACCGCCTCGAACGTGATCGCCTGGTGGGTCCGGACCTGGGCCAGCGACCCACGGTCGATGCTGATAACCGTCCCCACGGTCGCGTAGCCGCCACCAGTGACGGCATCTCGCATGAGGACGATCGGCTGGCCTGCCATCTGGATGGAGCCGACCGGGTAGCCCAGGTCGACGACGTTCGTTGGGTCCGGTCCCGCACCGAATGGCTGTTCGCGTTCCTCGAACATCGGTTCGATGTCCCCGCCCTCCAGGCGGTAACCGACGCGGTTCGCTTCGTCGCTGACCTTCCACTCGGTACCGAGGAATCGTTCTCGGCCTTCGTCGGTCAATCGATAGTCACACAGTCCCATCACGACACGAATCGTGTCGTCGTTGCTGTAGTCTGGAACGTACTCGTCGGCGACCTGCGAGCCCACCAGGTGCGTCCCGTCGTCGGAGTCTCCGATCGGAAGTTCGTCGCCCTCTTCCAGTTCTCTGCCCTCGTGACCGCCAATGCCGATGAGGGTGTACGTCGACCGACTGCCCATTATCTTCGACACGTCGATACCACCAGCGACTGCGAGATACGACCGGACCCCCTCGGTCGCGAACTCGCAGGAGAGAACGGTTCCGGCCTCGACCTGAACAGTCGTCCACTGAGGCATGGGGTCGCCGTTCAGCTTCGGGGACATGTCGGCACCGGTGATAGCGACGATGGCGTCCTCGGTAAACTCCACGTCCGTCCCCCCGTACGTCATCTCTAGCGTTGCCGCTTCCTCGTCGTTGCCGACCAGGTAGTTGGCGACCTTGTGTGAGTACTGGTCCATCGCGCCGGACGGTGGCATGCCGATGTGGTAGTTTCCGTACCGACCGGTGTCCTGGACCGTCGTCGAAAGCCCCGGTTCGAGTATCTGCAACATCAGCGTAACACCCCCACGATTTCCTCGTTGTACTGTCGTGGATGTTCGAAAAACTCCTCGGGTTGGAAGTCGATGTGACCGATGTCGTACTCGTACGTTCCGTCTTCGACTTCGTTGCGAATCTCGTCGTACTCGGCCCGGTCTATCTTTCGGTAGTTGAGGATGTCACCGGGGTTCGGCAACACCATCGACTCCTCGAAGTCCGCGAGTTCCTGTTCGACGTCGAGCACCTCGATGGGCGTCCGACCGAACAACTGATACCCCCCTGCTCCCTCGACGGGGTAGATTGCCGTGAACGCGCCACCGTAGCCGACCGCCCGACTCGGCGTGGCGGTTCGAGGTTGGACGTATTTCGGAACCTCGATCTGTTCGTCCCGGGGCACCATCTGGAACGTCCACGGCAGACCGGGGACGAACCCGACCATCGTGACCATGTGGGGGGCACCGGCGTGGGCGTCGATGAAGTCCTCGGTCGTGTCGAAGCCGTTAATGCGTGCGGAGTACTCCAGGTCCGTCGCGTCGGGGTCCTGGTGTCGGTCACGGAACTGCATTAGAGTCTCGTGTGTCCACGGGTCGTCGTAGAGAACGGGCACGTCGATGACGCGGGCTTCCCACGTGTACTCGGCGAGGTCGATTTGGTCTTCGAGTCGTTTGAGGTCGTCGATGAGGTCGTCGGGGTCCTGTTCGGCCGGGTCGAAGTGGAGCATGTAGGACGCGTTCGCCGGTGCGATCTCGATGATTCCAGCCGGGTCTCGCTTCCGAAGCTCCTGCGTGATGGCCTGGGCTTTGAAGTTGGCGTCGAAGCTCATCTCCTCGGAGAGTTCGACGAACACGTAGTCGTCCCCTCCGTACCCGTATCGAGGCGACGATAGCTCCTGTCGTTCTATGACAGTGTTGGACATGGTGTGTGTATTCACGGTTTCACATTCAGCGATTTATAGATGCCGGTGATTCACTAGGTTAATCCGATATAAATGGGAGAATATACGAATGCATCCAGGATACTAGAACTCAGTTCAAACACGCTCGCACCGTTCGGAGTGACTTCGTCACTCGCCTCGGAGAACTGACGGTCCGCGACAGTTCGTAGTCGACCGAACGAGCGACTCTCGTTCGCCTCTCGTCCCGATTCAACCCATCCATTGGAACTGAATCCGACATTTCGACGCACCACAAGTGTATTATCCTAAATGGCACCATACCCCGAGTGTGTTCGACAAAGTACTGGTCGCCAACCGCGGTGAGATCGCCGTTCGCGTCGTTCAAGCCTGTCGAGAACTCGGTATCGAAGCCGTCGCCATCTACAGCGACACGGACGAGAACGCCAAGCACGTCCGTCTCGCGGACGAGGCCTACCACGTCGGAGGATCGGTTGCACGCAAGAGCTACCTGAACCAGGAGGCGATAATCGACGCCGCACGTGAGGCGTCCGTCGACGCCATCCATCCCGGCTACGGCTTCCTCGCGGAGAGTGCCGAGTTCGCGGCGAACGTCGAGGAGAGTGATTTCGCGTGGGTCGGCCCGCCGAGCGACGTCATGAGCGACTTCGGCGAGAAGACACGAGCGCGGAAGATCATGCGTCAGGCCGACGTCCCACTCGTCCCCGGGACGACCGACCCGGTCGAAAGCACCGAGGAAATACGCGAGTTCGCCGCAGAACACGGGTATCCGATCGCCATCAAGGCAGACGGTGGCGGCGGGGGACGCGGGCTCAAGGTCGTCCGGAACGAAGACCAGGTCGAAGAACAGTTCCAGAACGCCCAGCGCGAGGGTGAGGCGTACTTCGACAACGCGAGCGTCTACGTCGAGCGATTTCTCGAGAACCCACGTCACATCGAGGTACAGGTTCTCGCCGACAGCCACGGAAACGTCAGACACCTCTCCGAACGCGACTGTTCGACCCAGCGTCGTCAGCAGAAACTCATCGAGGAGACGCCGAGTCCGGTCCTCGACGAGGAGACGCGTACCGAGGTATGGGACGCGGCCCGGCGGGGAGTGGCAGAGGCAGACTACGTCAACGCCGGAACGGTGGAGTTTCTCTACGAAGACGGTTCGTTTTACTTCCTCGAAGTGAACGCACGCATTCAGGTGGAACACACGATTACGGAGGTGGTCACCGGTATCGACCTCGTGAAGTGGCAGCTCCGTATCGCCGCAGGCGAGGAACTCTCGTTCGCACAGGACGACGTCGAACCCAGAGGGGCAGCTATCGAGTTCCGTATCAACGCCGAGGACCCGAGTGACGACTTTTCACCGATGCCTGGCGAGGTGACGACGTACCGACCGCCGCGTGGAATCGGAACGCGGGTCGACGACGGCGTCGACGAAGGTGACAGAATCGCCCCTTTCTACGATTCGATGTTCGCGAAGTTCGTCGTGCACGGCGAGAATCGAGAGGAGGCGATTCGACGGGGGCGACGCGCGCTCGAAGAGGCCGACGTTCGGGGTGTCCCGACGACTATCCCGTTCCACCGACAGGTGCTCACCGACGATACGTTCGTCGACGCCGAACATACTACCAAGTACGTCGACGAGTCGTTGATTATCGAGTAGTGTCCCCGCTCCGAACGGTCCCGTCGGAGTGGACCCGACGGCACGTCCCGTCGTTTCTCCGGTGAAACGTTCACTCTCCGTCGTCGGTACCGATGTCGACGAGCGTCTCGAGTTCGTAATCTCGGAGCGGTGCAAACTCGTTTTTGATGGTGGAGATGACGAAACGGGAACTCGTTCGTTCGACCTCGTCGATGCGTTCGTACTCCCGAATCAGCGCTTCGACCATCTCGCGTTCTGCCACGTGTGCGATGACGATGAAGTCCGTATCCCCCATGGTGAAATACACCTGGTTGACGCCCTCGATGTTGCTGAGCTTCTCACCGACGGTCTCCTGATATCCTTCGTCGTAGCGGGCCATTACCTCCGAAATGACCGTCAGGTTCAGGCCTATCGCTTCGAGGTCGATGTTGTACAGGTCGTCTTCGATGACCCCCTGTTCTCGAAGCTTCTCCACTCGATAGTGAACGGTCGATTTCGGGATACCCGTCTCCGCGGTGATCGTCTTTGGACTCGGTTCACCGAGGTCGGAGATTGCTTTTAGTATCTCGACGTCTCGTCTGTCCATCGTTGGATTGCATTCAATGGAGATATATATAAGTCAGTACTAGATGAGAATCTTACACACCAGATTCGGTAACACGACAGAACTGTCCTCTGAGACGCGAAGAGGCAGTTCCCGGGGGATGCGACGAAACTGTCCTCGGGGACGCGAAGAAACTGTTCGAAACTCTCTGGTGGGGACACCGGACCGCACGGCGAAGTTCGCCTGCACCAACACCGCGCTCACATCGGTTTTTGACGGATACCTCACGTTCGACGGACACCTCACGTAGCGGTTGTCGTCGTTCCGAGGTCTCCGGTCGTTTCTGTCCTGGTCGTTCACTGTCGTACAGCGGACGACGGTGAGAATCAGGCGATTTCGTCGAGTGGTGCGAGTTCGATGTCGTGTTCTTCGACCCGGTCGTGGATGGCCGTCAACATCTCGACAGCGTTCGGACTGTCTCCGTGGATGCAGATACTCTCTGCCGGGACGTCTATCGTCTCACCGTTTGCCGCCTCGACTTCGCCTTCGGTCGCGATGCTGACGAACCGGTCGGCGACGAGTTCCGGGTCAGGTGCTTCTTTCTCCTGTTCGACGATGAGGCTTCGGTCCGAGCGATAGTCGAGGTCGACGTACCCCTCGAAGACGGCGCGCAGGTCGTCGAACTCCTGAGTGACCTCGTAGATGCTCATATCCGTCGCGAGGTAGATGAGGTCGTCGTCGACGTCGAGGATACCCTCCATGACCGCTCGGGCGTGGTCGTCGCTCTCCGAGAGCATCGAGTACATCGCACCGTGGGGTTTCACGTGCTGGAACGTAACTCCGTGCTGGTCTGCAAACGCCCTGAGCGCCCCGAGTTGGTAGACGACGTAATCTCTGACCTCTTCGGGCGAGGCGGTCATCGTTCGCCGCCCGAATCCCATCTTGTCCGGGAGGCCAGGGTGGATGCCGACGCCGACGTCGTGTTCGGCCGCGAGCGCCACTGTTTCAAGCATCACGTGCGGGTCACCCGCGTGGTAGCCACCAGCGATGTTCGCCGAGGTGATGTAGGGCATCACCGCTTCGTCGTTGCCCATACTCCAGTTGCCGAAACTCTCCCCCATATCGCAGTTGATGTCGATCGATCCCATTCGTCTCGTGAATTGGTGGGAATCGGATTATACGTTGTGGGGAAAGTCGTCGACCGGGTACGTTCAGACCGGTGATGTGAATCGAGGTGGTAACGTGAAATCGAGAGGAACCCCGCGGCGATAGGCGTGTGAAGAAATAGAGTCGACGAGTATCGTTCGAGTTCAATTTCTACCTCGTGACGGCATCGAAATTCGAGTCGGAAGGCGAGTCCCCAGCGGGCTACCATCGTCGCCGAGTTATCGATTGCCAGTCAAGACGAGGAGGAGACCGAAAACGACGCCGATTCCGACGAGGACAGCACCACTCATACCGTAGAGCTCTGCTGGACTGTATTGAAACTGGTCGCCATACTCGACGATTCCTGCAGAGAGCAGGAGTGTGAGCCCCGAACCGGTCAGTACCGTTGCGAGATCGAATCCAACTGGATTACCAAAATCAGTCACAAATTCGATACTCACTCCGCCCGGATAGAACTGGTGGTTGCAGACGAAGGTCCTTTTGCCGAGGGCGAATCTTCGACCGTCACTTTCGGGTCGTGGCACCCGTTGGCGCTCGTATCTAGGTAACGTCACGGCAAGACTTATGCAGGTACTGGAAGTTCGAATACTGTATGCGTCGTCGCGCCCTCCTCGCGTCCGGAACCAGTATCCTCGGTGCATCGGTGGCCGGTTGCACTGGCCTCGATTTGACTTCCTCGGCCGACTCTTCGAACTTGGTCGGCAAAGCGCCTGCCGCTCGGCTATCGATGAATGCTGTGAGTGATGCCGAACTCCCTACCAAAGTCCTGTACACCGTCCGAGCGAACGGTAGTTCCGACGAGAAGGCTCGGCTTCTCGACCGTATTCTCGACGGTGGAACGACCGTCGACGGAACTCGACCACCGCTTCCGGCGGAACGACACCTCCTCTACGACGGGACGGTCTATCAGCTCTCCCACGACGTAATCGAACGGACGCCTGCAACGCGGTACTCGGTGAAAGTAGACATCGTCGAAGGGTCCGTAGACGAGGCCAAAACGGTTCGATTTTCCGACCTGCCAGTGGTCGACCGTGAAGTGTTTGCACAAAACGGGCTTGCGGGCGGTGAGACCGTCGGTATCGGGACGACGCTCCTCTACACGAATGCCGAACGCGAACGGTCGGCACTGGTTCCCGAGTCGGAGTACTCGGTCATCACCTGGAAAGACGGGTCACGAGCGGAGTGGGTCGTCGACGATGCGTATCAGACGACGGTCAACTCGTACCGATACACCGCCGAACGGGTCGCCTCGGGTACTGAATACGGCCACCAGTTGCGCGAGCGGTTTGCGTTCGAACTCACGGACCTGTCCGAAGACCAAGGCGAAATCGTGGAGACAGCCATCGCGGAATCACACTATCTCGTCAAAGCAGACGAGACACCGTCATCTGCGTTGATTTCGTTGGCACGTCAGTTTCGGAATCGCGAACATCCGACTGCGCTCGACGAAGACGGAGAAGGGGACCGAAACGGCGCGTACCTCGTCCAGTTCGACGGCACCGTCTATTGGACGGTGCTGATGGTGTATCACGACGCGTTTCGAACTGAAACGCGAATGCAGTAATCGTCGACCGTCAGACGAGACGAGTATTTCCGGAAGAAAGACGAGACGAGCGTTTCTGAGGATTCTCGTTTTCTACTCGCTCGATTTTAATTCGATAGTGTAACCGAACGGGTCCTCGAAGTAGACCGACGGGTACGTTCCAGTTGCACCGAGGCGCTGGTCGACTACGTCGACGATTTCGGCGTAGGCGTCGTGGAGTGCGTCGCGGTAGGTGTCCAAGAGTCGCTGGAGGCGTTGCTCTTTGCCCGTGGTGGGCGTGGCGAGCGTGGCCTGTAGCGTCTTCGTCACCGTCTCGGCCACACCCGTAGATAGAACGTAGACAAAGTTAAGTGTGACGGAGCGCAAGAATGACTCATGCCACACATCAACTTCGAGGTAGACGAGGAACAGTACGAGTCACTGAAAGGGACGAAGAAACGCCACGGTCTGACGTGGAAGGGGATGCTACTTCACGCCCAACGGGAGTTGGATTCCGGCCCGGCTACCGAGTAGCGGTTGGTCAGCACCGTGTCGCATTCCCTCCCGCCCTAAAGGGCGGGATTCCCTGCTTGAATTAAGATGGTACTCGCGGCTAACTCGTCGGACGGGGGCTACTCTGTGGGGTGACGCCTGGAAGCGAGGGCAGATCGAGGTCGACCCGACGGAGAAATTGCGCGTTGACGGCGACGATGACGGTACTCAGCGACATCAAGAGCGCTCCGACTGCCGGTGAGAGAAGGATACCGACCGGTGCAAGCACACCCGCTGCCAGTGGAATTGCGACTACGTTGTACCCCGCCGCCCAGACGAGGTTCTGTTTCATTTTGCGGTAACTCGCTCGGCTGAGCGTGACCAGCCGTACTACGTCAAGCGGATTGTTCTGCACGAGGATGATGTCCGCCGATTGCACTGCGACGTCTGTCCCACTTCCGATGGCGATGCCGATATCCGCCCGCGTGAGTGCAGGGGCATCGTTGACTCCGTCACCGACCATCGCGACGAGATTCCCCCGTGCTTGGAGTTCTACGATTTTCTCGTCCTTGTCTTCGGGCAGTACCTCTGAGAATACGGTGTCGATACCGAGTTCCGTGGCGACTGCGTTCGCGACGTTTTCGCTGTCTCCAGTCAGCATTGCCACCTCGATGCCCAGTTCGTGGAGCGCCTCGACGACTCGATAACTCGAATCCCGGACGACGTCGGCGAGGGCGAAGGCAGCGATTACGTCGTTCTGGCGCACGAGGT
The DNA here is from genome assembly GCF_054177595.1 of Haladaptatus ordinarius. Taxonomy (NCBI): domain Archaea; kingdom Methanobacteriati; phylum Methanobacteriota; class Halobacteria; order Halobacteriales; family Haladaptataceae; genus Haladaptatus; species Haladaptatus ordinarius. The sequence goes on from NZ_JBPEHH010000044.1 coordinate 12,547, forward strand.
ACACGACCGTCTGGGCGCTGTCCCCAGCACGCTCTGCGAAGTCTGTGAGCCGAGATGGCACGTCGCCGTCGAACTGCGAGAGGAGGTTCGGCCCTCCGACGTGGACCGTCTCGCCGTCCACCGTCGCTCGCACACCCCGACCTTTGAGCGCCTCGAACCCCGTCGCAGTCGGGGCTGTGACGCCGCGTTCGTCGGCAGCGTCACGGATGGCCGCCGCGATCATGTGTTCGGAGTCGCTCTCGACCGCTGCTGCGAGCGCGACCGCCTTTTCTTCGCTGATGCCGTCGATGGTGCTTACGTCTACGACACCCTGCTCGCCCTCCGTCAGCGTCCCCGTCTTGTCGAAGACGACCGTATCGAGGTCTCGTGCCTGCTCCATGGCGATACGGTCTCGGATGAGCATGCCGTTGCGTGCGGCGAGCGACGTATTGATGGCGACGACGAGGGGAATGGCGAGGCCGAGTGCGTGCGGACACGAGATGACGAGTACGGTCACCGCGCGTTCGACGACAGTGGCGTCGAACGTCGTTGCGACGGTCCACGCGACTGCGGTGACCGCGGCCGACGCGACTGCGACGTAGAACAGCCACCCAGCTGCCCGGTCGGCGAGCACCTGGGTCCGGGATTTGCTCCGTTGTGCATCTTTGACCAACCGCATGATACCTGCAAGCGCCGTATCGTCACCGGTGGCAGTGATGCGGACACGGAGACTTCCATCGCCATTTATCGTGCCGCCGATGACTTCGTCCTCTGGGGTTTTCGAGACGGCGCGGGATTCGCCCGTAATCATCGCCTCGTTCACGTCGGAATCGCCCTCTTCGACCACACCGTCGGCGGGGACGTTCGCGCCGGGTCGCACGAGGACACGGTCTTCCTCCTCGAGTTCGCTCACCGGAACTTCCTCAGTCTCGCCGTCGGGTGTGAGACGTTCGGCAGTGTTCGGTATTAGCTGCGCGAGTTCGTCGAGGGCGCTCGACGCGCGACGGACGCTCCGCATCTCGATCCAATGACCCAGTAACATGATGTCGATGAGGGTCACCAGTTCCCAGAAGAACGCCGTCGTCGGGAAGACGATGCTCGCCAGACTGTAAACGAACGCGACGGTGATCGCCATTGAGATGAGCGTCATCATCCCCGGCGTGCGGTTCCGTAGCTCTGGGACGGCCATTCGGAGGAACGGCACGCCACCGTACCCGAAAACGACCACGGCGAAGACGGGGGAGATCCACTCGCTACCGGGGAACGTCGGAACCGAAAATCCGAGCCAGCTCTGCAGCGTTTCGCTGTAGAGGAGCACGGGAATCGAGAGGAGAGTCGAGACGAAAAACCGCCGCCGAAACAGCTGTTCGTGCCCCTCGTGCATTCCACCGTGTTCGCCGTGGTCGTCGCTAGCGTGGGCTTCGTGGTTTCCGAGACGACCTTTCACCGCTTGTCCGGTGTCGTCGACACGGGTTTCGTCCTCCAGGAGCGACTGTTCGCTTCGGGATTCTGTTCTCTCGTCGTCAAACTGCGATTCTCGCGGTTCGTCTATCGCGTCGTGGTGTTCGTGGTCGGTGTCTTCACCCGGGTGGTCGTCGGTCTCGTGGCGGTGGTCGTCCATAGTACATCCTCGTCGAATCCCATACGGTTTCGAGAGTGAAGGCTATTCTGCACCCCCTTCCGTGTAACCGGCGTTCGTGAGCGGATACTCCCCGGACGGAAAAATAGAACGAACGGTGGAACCTCGTCGAATCTACGCCGAAATCATGTTCCGACAGGACTCTGCACACTCGGTGAGGACGTCGGCACAGACCTGGCAGTGGTCGGCGTCGTGGCGCTCGCACTCTTCGGCACACTCCTCACACGCACCGGCGCAGGCTTCCGCGAGCTGGTGGCTGTAGTTGGAGTCACGAGCCATGAACCGAGCGTGCAGCGATGCGATGTCCGCGACGTCACGACAGAGGCGGGCACACTCTTCCATCTCCTCGTCACCGAGACACTCGTCGGCGCACCATTCACACACTTCGGTGGCCTCGTTGCAAATCTCGATACACTCGCGCTGTTCTTCGTCGAGTCGGTCGATCTTGGCGACGGTTTCTGAAAGCGACATTGCATCCCTTATTTCGGGAGGCACGTTTTCCTGGGTTGTGGCTTCGATTGTGAAGAGCAGTAGCCAATCAATCATCGTCCACCGCCGGACAGACGAGAACGGAGAGCCAGCTGCTAACGACCGCTGTGTACTGAAACCGACCGCGTGGGTGTGTAACGACCACCGTCCCCGGAGCAGTATCGCGTCCGGCTTTGTTTTTTCGAGGTGAATATTCCTGACTAATATTCACGAAACAAAAAATGTGAACGCGGGGTTTCCTCCCGTTATTAATATAGGAACGCGGAAACGACGGCTCTTTCAGCAGACGAGAAAACCCACAACGCTTTATTTCAGTCAGAATCATCTTCGGTCGTGTGTGAGGACAACCGCCCGCGCGAACTCCTCGCCCTCCTGGGAGACGAACACGTGCAAACCGTACTTTCTGCTACGAGCGACCGACCGATGTCCGCGAGCGAACTGAGCGACGTCTGTGGCACCTCGCTACCGACCGTCTATCGGCGTATCGAAGAGATGGTCGCGTGCGACCTCTTGGCCGAACGCAACGAGATAGACGCCGACGGCAATCACTACAAGACGTACGAAGCGGCACTCGAACGGGCCACCGTCCACTTGGAGGACGGTGAGTTCGTCGTCGACCTCGACACCGGCGAGCGCGGCGACGCACCGAATCGATTGATGCGGATGTGGAGCGACATCCGGGAGGACGATTCGTGATGCATATCGGTCTCGTCGTCGCCAAGTTCGTCGTCGTGGTGCTCGGCCTGCTCATCGCGTTCCAGAGCTACCGCGCCTACAAACGGTACGAGAGTCGACCCATGCTGTTTCTCGCACTCGGCTTCTCGATCATCAGTATCGGAGCCGTCATCGAGGGCGTCCTCTACGAGGTCATGAACCTCTCTATTTTCTTCGCCGGGATGATTCAGTCTTCCGTCGTCGCCGTCGGAATGGTCGCCGTTCTCTACTCGCTGTACGGTCGACAGCGATAACGCACTCCGAAACCGCTGACTCGTTAGACGACGCCGTCGTATTGAATCAAATCGCATTTCGTAATATGCCCAATACTGCACTTTTTAACTCTTCCCTCCCAACGACGACCGATGACTGACCACGATTCTCGTCTCTCGCGCCGTGGGCTTCTTCACGCGCTCGGCACCGCGGGAATTGGAAGCCTCGCTGGTTGTTCTTCCAGTTCTATTTCGTCGACCGACGAGGACACGGTCGAGTCTCGGCCGACCGTGTCGGCCCCAGCGGACACGAAGACCACGTTGACGGTCGCTCCCGAAACGGTATCGCCGGACGGGTCGTCGGCGAGAAACTGGTTGTACGACGGTTCGTTCCCGGGCGAGGAACTCCGCGTCACCGAGGGCGACGTCGTCCGTGTCGACGTCCAGAACCGGGTCGGCGAAGGGACGACGACCCACTGGCACGGCGTCCCCGTCCCGAACCAGATGGACGGCGTTCCGGGCGTAACCCAGAAACCGATCGAACCGGACGAGACGTTCACGTACAAGTTCCGAGCCGAACCAGCGGGAACCTACTTCTTCCACAGTCACGTCGGCCTCCAACTCGACCGGGGACTGTACGCACCCCTCGTGATAGAAGAGAAATCTCCGCACGTTGAGTACGACCGTGAGTTCACGCTCCTGTTCGACGACTACCTGACCCAACCACCCGAACCGCTCGGCGGAGGTCAAGGAGGCG
>NZ_JBPEHH010000045.1:0-20243 GCF_054177595.1 Haladaptatus ordinarius
GCGGCATGGGCGGTGGAGGTCAAGGAGGCGGCATGGGCGGTGGAGGTCAAGGAGGCGGCATGGGCGGTGGAGGTCAAGGAGGCGGCATGGGCGGTGGAGGTCAAGGAGGCGGCATGGGCGGTGGAGGTCAAGGAGGCGGCATGGGCGGGATGATGGGCGACTTACGCCCACCGTACGCCGGTCTGCTCGTGAACGGTCGTCTTCCAGCGAATCCCGCCACCTTCGACGTCCAGCGCGGTGAACGCGTCCGCCTACGCTTCGTCAATGCGAGCAGCGCGACGGCGTTCCGCATCGGCGTCGCCGGTCACGAATTGACCATCTCGCACACCGACGGCCGGCCCGTCGACCCCGTCACCGTGGACTCGTTCGTCTTCGGATCTGGCGAGCGATACGACGCCGTCGTCGAAGCGACGAACCCCGGTTCATGGGAGATTCGGGGCCAGCCACTCGATGGAGACGAACAGCCAGCCCGGGCGTTGTTTCGGTACGCCGGTACGTCCGCGTCGCCGACACAGGTCAGTGCGTGGGGGCGGACGCTCCAGTACGGCGACCTGCGAGCGAAGCGTGTCCCCGAAAAGCTCCGTGGCAGTCCCGACCGAACCTTCGACCTGACGCTGTCGCCCGAGAGGGGTGGCTCGTACGGATGGCTCATCGACGGACAGGCGTATCCGGATGCCAACCCACTGAAGATTCGGAAGGGAGAACACGTGCGGGTTCGAATGACGAACCGAAGCCCCGTCCTCCACCCGATGCACCTGCACGGTCACTTCTTCCGGGTCGGCGATGCGATGAAGGACACGGTCATCGTGCCGGGCCACATGGGGTCGGTGACGTTCGATTTCCTCGCGGACAACCCTGGAAACTGGCTGTTCCACTGTCACAACCTCTACCACCTGGAGTCGGGAATGGCGCGGGTCGTCGAGTACGTATAACCTCCCGAAGCCAGCATCCGGGGGTGCCGACCGAGTCGGAACAGGGGTCGTCTCGCCACGGGCCCGCTTCCGAACCGGGGTCGGATTCGACTTAACCGATTTTGGTTATTAAATCCCGTGAAAACGCTCCATTCACTTTTATTCCCTATTTGTGTACGACGAACTGATTGATGTCTCAGAAAAAATCACAGTACCGGCGAGAGGTGTTGAAACTCAGCGGACTGGCGACGCTGTCCGCTGTGGGCGTTGCCGGGGTCACCCACGGCGATGAGACGACGACCCAGGACGACGGCCACGGCCACGAAACGGAACACGGCCACGGTGGAACGACGACGAGCAGTCACGGTGGCACCGAAACGGAACACGGCCACGGTGGAACGACGACGAGCAGTCACGGTGGCACCGAAACGGAACACGGCCACGGTGGAACGACTGAGGGCGGGACCGAGTCGGAGCACGGCCACGACGACGGTCACGGCGATTCGGGCCACGGAAGTGGTATCGGAAAGGCGACCGACCACGTGACGGTGTCGATGAACACCAACGGCGGTATCCTCGACGTGCTCACCGGGAAGATGAGCCTCTCGCAGTACCTGACGGAGAATCGAAACCACTTCCATCCCCACGTCGTCCACGTCGAGAAAGGTGGGACGGTGACGTGGAAGAACGAGTCCGGCCGACACGCCGTCGTCGCGTACCACCCGACCCACGGCAAGCCGAATCGGATTCCAGACGGTGCGAAACCGTGGGACAGCGGTGCGCTGACCGGAGGTGAGTTCTCACACACGTTCGAGGTCGAGGGCGTCTACGACTACTACTGTCCACCGCACGAGCAGATGGGGATGATCGGGAGCGTCGTCGTCGGAAATCCCGCCCCTTCGAATCAACCGGGACTGAAACGACCTCAGCGGTCGTTCCCGTCGCGCGTCCGGGCGAAACTGACCGAACTCAACCAGCTAACGAAAGCGGCCCTCGACAGCGGTGGTGAGCACTGATGGCGACGTCCACCGAGCGCACACTGGTTCGTGGTGACGACGTCGGCATCGTCCACAGTGTCGCACTCGTCCTCGCCACAATCACCGGGGCGATTCACGTCTACAAGGGCCTGGGATACGGAGGGCTTCCCCTGTTGCTCGCAGGCGCGGGATTCTTCGGTGGAATTGTGCTGTTCGTACTCAGTGTGAGACGACGCTGGCTGTACGCGCTTGGAATTCCGTACACGCTCGCCCAGATAGTCCTCTGGCTCGAGATGGGATTGCCGTACCTCCGACTCGCCCTGTTTGACAAGGCCGTCCAGGTGCTGCTCGTCGTCGTCCTGACGTACCTCTTCGCCACGGAGTAACCTCCGAGCAGAGTACCGAGGCTTCGCAGCGACGGCGGACAATCTAACGGTCCGGCGGTGCCGACGCTACTGGTCGTGGCGGAGGCGTTCGCGCCGTGTTTCGAACTCTTCTTCGGAGATGTCGCCGCGAGCGTAGGCCAGTCGTAGTTCTTCGAGCGCGGCGTCACCGGAACCACCGCCCGCGAGTGCGCGGTAGAGAAGATAGCCGAGGCCGAGCACGACCAGCAACGGTACGAGCATCATCCCCCACCCCCAGACCGGGACCTGCCCTCCGTACCCTGGTCCCATCATCCATCCTCCCATCATCGGGAACGCGAACAGCATCAGCAACGTTGGCACCAACAGAATGACGGCGAGTACCACGAGGACGATTCGTAGCCACGAGTCGTTTTGACTTGCTGTGGTCATGTTAGTTGGTACCATTCGAGAACAAAAAGACGTATCGACCGATTCGTTTCCCCCGAAGAACGGCGGAAGCGGTCGTTCGGCGGCGAACGACCGGAAAATCGTCGCTCAGAACTCGCCCGAGTAGGGGGAGTTTAGGTGCTGGAGTGGCACGCACTCTCACGCAGCACAGTTGTTCGGGCCGAGTTCGAGTTCGGTCGCTTCGCCCTCGTCGTCGACGGTCTCTTTTCCGGTGTTGATGGCGATGACCGACTCGTAGTTCGGTGGTTTCTCCGGGGCTTCCTCGGTCAGTCGCTCGACGAACGCGTCTTTATCGAGTTGCAGGAGGTCGAGTTCCTCGCGCAGGTCGCCGAGACGGGCAGAGAGCGGTTCTCCCGGCGAACCGTTCTCGTAGCGACCGTCGCTCGTGACCGTGAGATGCCCCGGTAGAATCTTCGTGTCGTCCGGTAACTCGAGGATGGTCTCATGGAGGGAGTCGTACAGCATCTCGGCTCCGCGCGATGCGTCGGCCTCTCCGAACTGGAGTTCCGTTCGTCCCACCGAGTCGACGAACAACGTATCGCCCGTCAGGAGTACCTCGCCGTCGACGAGATAGTTCATCATCTCCGACGTGTGGCCGGGTGTGTGGAGCGCTTCTATCTCCACGTCGCCGACTTCGGTGGTCTCGCCGTCCGACAACGGGTCGTACTCGTATTGGACGCCGCGTTCGTGTGCCGTCTCACCGAGTCGGTACGGGACGCCGACCTCTTCGGCGAGCGTGGGACTCCCGGAGATGTGGTCGGCGTGAACGTGCGTATCGAGCACGCCTCCGATGGATAGTCCTGCGTCCTGGGCGGCGACCTTGAACTGGTCGGTCTGCCTGGTCGCGTCGACCACCACGGCTTCCTCGGCCTTTTTCGAGCCGACGACGTAGCCGAGACAGCCTTTCGCACGTCGTTGGACCTGCCGGACGACGAGGTCGTCGTTGGTCGTCTCGATGGGGACGACCTCGTAGAGCTTACTCCACTCTTCCATCCCGCCGGTGACGACCTCCACGTCGTCGTACCCGCGTTCGTCGAGTTCGAATCCGAACGGCGTCGAGGTCAGCCCCTTCCCGCAGATGGCGACGACTGGTCGGCCGTCGACGAGGGCGTTTACCTCGTTCAACTGCTCCTCGCTCAACCCCTCGTCCGGGTCGTACGGCACGTTCTCTGCGTTTCGGACGTGCCACGCCTCGAAGCTCTCCTCCGGGCGCGTGTCGATGAGCGTGAACTGTTCGTCTGCGTCGATCTTGTCCGCGAGTTGCTCGGCAGTGATGTTCTTTACCATGGTGTCTCACCTGTGTCGTTCGTGTTTACTATCTGTTCGCTGCGTCTGTCGTCGTTTCATGGTCCCTATCGGTATCGATTTCGGCCCTCTTCGGGGAACGTGTCTCCTCGTGGAATCATGGCCGTCTCGCAGTACGCCTCCCCGTTCTCGTAGTCGACGCCTGGCTGGATGAACGGGTACGGCCCGTCGGCGGGCGTGTTCTGTGCTCGCCCACCGTCGTCGGCCGTCTCGACCAGCCCGAACACCTCGTAGTCGATTGGCGAGTGTGTTTCGACGTACGCGGCGATGACGTCCACTGGGGTCGTCTCGGCGTCTACGTGGACGTCCCGAAACGGGAAACCGCAGTTGCCGAGGTCTCGCTCCGGGTCTCCGGGACGACGGAACGTCGCCACCGAATACGTCTCCTCGGGGTCTATCGGGTCGCCGTCGATTCGCATCTCGACGAGTCGGCGGTCGCGCTTGGCGGTCGGGTCGACGACCACCTCGACGTTCGAGGAGTAGTTTCGGACCCGGCCGTCCTCCTGGTCGTAGGGGTACGGCGTGAAGTTGTCCACGAGGAAATTTTCCATGTGGTTGGTTATCTGTTGGCCGTACGCGACGCCGCGGGCGATGGGCGTCGTCATCGGGAAGAACGTGTACAACTGTCCGAGGGTGATCTCCCCGGGTGGAATGGCGGTCCCGTACCGGAATCCGTGCGAGACGGCCAGGTCTGCGTCGAAGTGTTCGCGAAGGGCGTCGTTGAACAGCGTATTCCAGGCGCTCTCCAGAAACGACTGCCGGTAGAGCGCGTTTTCCGTCCGTCCGACGACCGTATCCAGGGGCCGGTCGAGCGTCCCGGCCCCGCGCTCGAACTGCGGGTCGTCGTCGAAGAACCGCTCACGGACTGTTTCGACCGTGTCCTTCGCGTCTTCGTCCGGTTCTGGGGTGCGGTCGTTGTCCTCGGTCAGACAGTAGAGGTGGTGACGGAACTGCACCTCTCCATCCTGGATTCGGAGGTCCACGCGTCCGAGCGCTTCGCCCATCCCGGACTCGACGACGACCGTCTCCGTCTCCTCGACGACTATCGGGTCGTACGTGTACTCGTGCGTGTGGGCGCTAAACATCAGATCTACGCTCGAACAATCCTTGGCGGCCTGTACCATCCAGGGGAGACCGATTTCGGTGACCGCGACGACGACGTCCGCCCCATCGTCGCAGGCGGCCTGCGCGGACTCTTCGAGGAGCGCTGGGTGCTTGCCGAATTGGTACTTCCCTTCGTAGAAGGCGGGAGCCATCCGGTCGACGTACACGTTCGTCATCCCGACGACGCCCACCGAGAGACCGCCAACGTCGAGAATCTCGTACGGCTCGTACAGCCGGTCGTTCGTCTCCCGGTCGTAGAGGTTGTTGGCGAGGATGGGCGCATCGAGTCCGTCCATCAGCTGTAGGAAGTTCCCGTCCTCTGCGGCCTCGTTCGAATAATCCCAGTTTCCGGGAACGTAGACGTCGGGGTCGACGTGCTCGTTGATGGGGTCGAGCATCGCCCGCCCGTCGGTGTACGTCGTGACGGCCGAACCGTGGAACGTGTCGCCACTCATCAGCGTACAGACGTCGTTCTCGTCGCGGAGCTCGTCGAGTTTGGCCGCGAGAACCGGAACGCCACCCCCACGTTCGATGATTCGGTCGTCGTCCCCGAAATCGACGTCCCGGCTCGACGTCGGGTTGTCGTAGTATACCTGGTATCGCGGCGTCAACTGACCGTGCAGGTCGCTGACGTGTGCGAACACGAGGTCAGGTTCGCCATCCTCACGACTGCGGCCGCCGTCGAGATACTGCCACTCCGCCATAGGGGACTCGCTCCGGTTCATACTGGCGCGAATAAAGATTTGAGGTCTATCCCTTCAAAGATTGTGGGCAGTATTCGAAAGACAGTCCAAGACCGACTGAGAGCGCTTACGGGGTCGGAGCGGTGGCCGTCCGAGTGTGAGGGGGTGTGACCGGATTAGAATGTGAGGTCGAACGTCGAAATCACTTCGATTGCTAGACTGCTGTGGTGATTTTCCCCGTTGTCTGAACAAGAACGTACGTGAATCGGGAGTGTGTACTTCCATCTACATCGATGGTCCATTCGACTCGTGAGATGGTGATAGTCCGATGACGGGTAACTGGGTAACGACCGGTCTCTCTGCGGTCGTCATACTGTTTGCATCCGTCGTTCACGGTATCGCCGGATTTGGCTTCGCCCAGGTATCGATGGGGTTGATGCCCCTGTTCCGGTCGCCCTCGAGTGCATCGATTATCTTCACAGCGACTGCCGTCGTGAGCAACGGTCGCGTCTGGTGGAGCGTTCGCGACGCCTTCGACTGGCGAAAGTGGGCCGTCCCCGTCGCTGGTCTCGCCGTCGGGATGCCGCTGGGTATCTACGTGTTCAGTCGGTTCGACGAGGCACAGATGCGCGTCGCCATCGGTGCTGTCCTCGTGTTAGCCGTCGTCATCGTCGGCGCGACCCAGCAACTCGATGTCGTCACGAACCGGATAGAGGCATGGGACTATCGCCCGGGAAATGTCGTCGGAGCGACGGCGGGACTGTTCGCAGGAATCTTCGGCGGTGCCGTCGCCGTTCCCGGCCCGCCGATGATTATCTACGGCGCATTCATGTCTGCCAGTGGGTTCTGGAGTGACGAGGAGATGAAATCGGTGTTCACCGCGTTCTTCGGGACGCTCATGCTGTACCGTCTCGGGAGCCTCACGTACACGGGTGCGGTGACGCCGCCGCTCATGATCGAGGCTGCGGTCGCCGTTCCGATGGTGTTCGTCGGTGCGTGGGTCGGTGTCTACATCTTCGATAACATCCCCGAGCGCATCTTCCAGTGGGTCGTGCTGGTGTTGCTGACCGTCAACGCCTTCGTTCTGTTGTTCACGTCGATCCCGAAGCTCTAACCGCACATGGCCGTCGTGCTCGTCTCCCTTCGTGGGGTACCGGGTTCTCGCCCTGCCAGACGCCAACGTAGGCAGGTTTACTCGCTGTCATGGCGGTTGCAACTATCGGAAGTATCGGAAACGTCCCACTTCCGTTTATTATGTCGGACGGAATATATACGAGCGAGACGATGATTCACGATGCTCGCGTCCTGCAACCGCAGTTCATCCCGGACGAAGTCGAGCATCGAAACGCGGAAATCAACGCCCTCTCGAACACGCTCAAACCCATCATGGACGGCCAGACCGGGGAGACGTCGCTGTTACTGGGGCCGTCCGGTGCGGGCAAGACCTGTATCGCGAACTACACGGTCGAACGCCTGCGCGAGAACGTCCTCGACATCGACACCCAGTACGTCAACTGCTGGCAGGACTACACGCGGTTTCAGGTGCTCTACCGGATTCTAGAGGGCATCGACCAGACGGTCGACATCCACCGCCGCTCGACGCCGAAAGACGAACTGCTCGACCGCCTCCAGGGCTACGACGGCCCGCAGTTCGTCGTCATCCTGGACGAGGTCGACCAGCTCGAAGACAAGAGCGTGCTCTATGACCTCTACCGGATGCGAAATATCTCTATGATTCTCATCACGAATCGGGAAGAGGAGCTGTTCTCCCTCCTCGATGGTCGGCTCGCGAGTCGATTACAGACGTGCGTTCGCATTCCCTTCGAGAAGTACCACCTCGACGAACTCGTCGCTATCCTCCACGCTCGCGTCCGGTGGGGACTTTCGGAAGACGCACTCGGAAACGAACACCTGGAACTGATCGCCGACGCCGCCGCCGGGGATGCACGGGTCGCCATCGGTATCCTCAGAAACGCGGTCCGCCGCGCCGACCAGGCAGGACTGGAGCGGATTACGACCGATATCGTCCGCGAAGCGGTTCCGGACGGTCGCCACGAAGTTCGACAGAAAACCATCGAACAACTCAACCCACATCAACGCGCCCTCTACGAGATTTTGGACGAGGAGGGCGAACTCAACCCGGGCGAACTCTACGAGGCGTATCGAGCGCGCGTCGACGACCCGAAGACGAACCGAACCGTCAGAAACCATCTGGCGAAGATGGAACACTATCGGCTCGTCATCGCCGAGGGAAAGAACCGCGCACGCACCTACCGGCTTCGGTAATCCCTGCTTTCGGAAGCTTCGGAAACGACCCTGTCTTGCCTATGTACCTTTCCGCGATATGTCTACTCGTGACGATGTACCACGACCAACTGGAACTTCCGACGCTCGAAAGCGGTGTCACGCTGCTCGAGACGGACGAGCGAGCGACCGGCGCGCTCCAGTCGCTCGTCTTCGACCACCTCCTCGTCGAGGGCGGTTCGGCCGTCTGGGTGGACGCCCACGGTCACGGGACGACGCGACCGCTGACGAAAATCGCACTGTCAATGCGCGTCCTCGAACGATTTCGTATCGCTCGCGCGTTCACCGCGTGGCAACACCAGAGTCTCTGTCGAGATACCGCAACCGAACTCACGGACGACACCGCTGTCGTCGTCTTCCCTGCGTTCGATTGGTTCTACCGGTCGGACGACCTCCCGCGTGACGAGGGCGAACGGATGCTCTCGGCAGGTCTCGATATCGTCGGCGAGATTGCGGACACGTTCGACGTTCCCGTCCTCCTGACCCGACACGCGGCCGATTCGCTGACGGCACCGGTCCGGGAGCGCGCAGACGACGTCCTCCGGTGTGAGCAAACGGTGTTCGGTCCGCGTTTTACCGGCGACGAGTACGAGACGCTGGTCTATCCACTCGAAAACGGGCTGGTACAGACGACGCTGGCGTTCTGGACGCGCGTCCTCACGGCTCGTCATCCAGCCATCGCCGGTGCGGACGCTTCGACGGAGGTGGTCGCGCATGGGTCGAACTAATCCGACGTACCGCGACCTGCTGCGTGCGATGGAGTCGCGGTGGGACGACTACCGTCGCGCGCTCCGACACGCCGACCAGGAAGTGTTCGACCGTCTCTTCGAGCACGCACGAACACACGCCGACGCGAGCGGGCTTCAGAACCACCAGTTCGTCGAGATTCCGGCGCTCGTCTCGATAGCTCTCGAACAACAGAAACGGATAGACGACCTCGAAGACAGACTCGACCACCTGGAGGACGACCTGAACGACGAGGGGTGACGATGGTCTACAAGTTCGACTACCGCGACGGTACGGTTCTCCGGTGGTCGTTGACCGAATCGGGTGCGGAGTACACGGTCGACGAGTCGTACACGCCGACCATCTACCTCTCCGCACACGGTGCCGGGTCGCTCTCCGATGCGGAGGCCACACTGCGTGACCACCCCGCCGTCGCTCACGTCACGTCCGTCGAGGAACGAATCTCGTTCCGGCACGACCCCGAGTCGGTACTCCGGGTGGACGTCGTCGACCTCGACGCGGTCACCGACGTCGCCTCGATGCTCCGAAGATGGGGTTCGCCGGGCGAGTATCGCTGTTACAACGTCGATTTCTCGCGCGAGTTCCGCTACTCTCTCGAGAACCGTCTCTCCCCACTCCCCCGTCGTGGACTCTCTTCGATGCGCATCTCGGTTCCGGAGACGAAACTGGCGAGCGAGACGGTCACTGAACTCACCGTCGACGGCGAACCGGTGACGGGTGACGGGAGAGCTATCGTAGAAACGCTCGCAACTCGCGTCGGCCGCGCTGACCCGGACGTTCTACTGTTGAACACGAGCGACGTCGTTCCGGTGCTGTATCGGCAGGCGGACCGCCTCGACGTCGACTTCCACCTCGGCCGACTCCCCGGTTGGCAGCAACTCGCGGGCGAATCGACGTACACGAGTTACGGCCGCGTCGGCCACTCACCAGCCTGGTACAACCTCCCGGGACGGGTCATCGTCGACCGGTCGAACACGGTCATGTGGAACCAGACGAATCTGGACGGCTGTCTCGACCTCGTAAAACGGTCGGGGAAGCCGTTGCAGGAGCTATCGTGGTCGTCCATCGGCAACGTCCTCACCGCGATTCAGATTCGGGAAGCGCGGGAACGAGGCGTGCTCGTTCCGTGGCACTCGTGGCGTCACGAGCAGTTCAAGACGATGCGGCAGTTACACGACGCCGACCGGGGCGGGTTCACGTTTTCTCCGGACGTCGGACTGCACGAAGACGTGCACGAACTCGACTTCTCGTCGCTGTATCCGAACATCATCGTCACCCGGAACGTGAGCCCCGAGAAGATTCGGTGCGAATGTCACGCCGACCGTGAGGACGTGCCCGGCCTCGGCTACGCCATCTGTGACGAACGCGGCTACCTCCCGGACGTGCTCGAACCCCTCGTCGAAGACAGAGACGCCATCAAAGCCGAGATTCGGGAGACGGACGACGCGGACCGGCGCGACGGACTCGCCGGTCGTTCGAGCGCCATCAAGTGGATTCTCGTCTCGTGTTTCGGCTATCAGGGCTTCTCGAACGCGAAATTCGGGCGTATCGAGTGCCACGAAGCCATCAATGCGTTCGCTCGCGAAATCCTATTGGAGACGAAATCGATGCTCGAAGCACACGGCTGGCGAGTCGTCCACGGTATCGTCGATAGCGTCTGGGTCACGCCGATGACCGACACAGCACAGACGCCGCTCGACGCCCTCACCTCGGAAATCTCGGAACAGGTCGAAATCCGCCTGGAACACGAGGCACACTACGACTGGATAGCGTTCATTCCGCTTCGTGATTCGGACGCTGGCGCGTTGACGAAGTACTTCGGGAAGGTGGCTGGCGCGGACGAGTACAAGTATCGCGGTATCGAGTGTCGCCAGCGAAACACCCCGTCGTTCGTCGACGACGCCCAGAAGGCGCTCGTCGCTACACTGGACGAACGCCGAGAGCCGGAACCGGTTTGCGAGGAGCTCCGGTCGTGGGTCGACCGACTCCGCCGGAACGAGGTCGATCCCGCCGACCTCGTCATCACGAAGCGCGTCTCGAAGGCTCGCGACGACTACACGCAGTCGACGCGGAGCATGGCAGCACTCGACCGTGCCGCGGCCCTCGGGTTGTCGCGGGCACCCGGCCAGAGTATCTCGTACGTCGTCGTGGACGACGAGAAACGGTCTCGTGACCGAGTCGCGCTGGCAGTCGAAGAACCGACTGAGTACGATGGCCGGTTTTATCGAGAGCTGTTACTTCGAGCGGCCGCGAGCGTCCTCTCGCCAGTGGGGTGGCGGCAGGCACGAATCGAGCGACAGCTCGCAGAACACGAGGATTTCGCGCTTCGGTCGTTCACGTGAGTCGGAACCCCCTTGCGCGAATCCGACCCTCTCGCCCGATTCCTCGACGAAGACGGTTCTCTCGTCCGTCGAGACGCCAGTCGCCGAGGGTTTCGCCGTCGGCCGTCGCTCCTGTCGGTGCCGACGACACACGTCAGCGGACGTTCACGGAACTGATTACAGGTTGGCGCTCGAACCGCGAACCATGGAACGCATTGGTTTCGTCGGACTCGGCGCGATGGGAACCCCGATGGCGTGGAACGTCGACGACGCCGGCTACGACCTGGGCGTGTACAACCGCACTGCTTCGAAGATGGACCCCTTCGCCGACGCCGGCATCGCCACCTACGATTCGCCGAGAGAACTGGCGAGCGAATCGGACGCCGTCGTCACGATGATCAGCGACCCCAAGGCGCTCCGTGCGGTCGTCCTCGGCGAGAACGGAGTCGCACACGGATTGAGAGGGGAGACGATCGTCGTCGATACCAGTACCGTCTCGCGCGATGCGACGGCGGACGTGGCCGAACGAATCCACGAAGCGGGCGGTCGGTTCGTCGACGCGCCCGTCCTCGGAACCATCGGCCCCGCAGAACGGGGCGAACTCCTCGTCCTCGCCGGGGCCGCAGACGACGTGCTGGCCGACGTTCGCCCACTCCTGGACGTGTTCGGCGACGTTCGTCACGTCGGGGAAGTCGGCGACGGGACGAGTATGAAACTCACCACGAACCTCCTGCTCGGCGTCCTGATGGAAGGGTTCTCGGAGGCGCTGGCGTTCGCCAACGGGCAGGACCTGCCGCTCGAGGACGTGCTCGACGTCATCCAGAACGGCGTCCTCGGTGCCCCACTGTTCGACTACAAGGGGCCGGTCGTCCGCGAGCGTGATTTCACGCCGCAGTTCCCGGTCGACCTGCTGTTCAAGGACCTGAATCTCGTCCTCGACGCCGCCGGTGAGGAGGCAGTCCCGCTCCCGGCGACGGCCGCGACTCGCGAGGCGGCGAGCGCGACGCGAGCGCTCGGTCACGGCGACGAGGACATGATGGCACTCCTCAGGCACCTCGAAGCCGTCACGGGCCGAACCGTCGGCGAGGAGTGAACGGGCCACCGATGCCCGTCGTATCGCCGTCGAGCGGTGAGCGTCTCCGTCTGCTGGCGCGTCGGTAGTATCGACCGGGGAGATTTGTATGCGGTGTGATGCTCAAACTGCGTGCGAATCGGACGGGTTTCCTGCAAGAACTATCAAGTAGAGGACTCGAGAACACGGAGGTATGGACATCGACGAGACAGACGCAGACCGTGACTCGACGGCTAAACAGAAGATCTATCTCGCGTCCTGGGATAGCCGCTTTTTCGCGTGGCTGATCGACGTCCTCCTCGTCGGCGCGACGCTCTCGGCGTTCGGCGAGATCGCCGGTCTCTTCTCGCTGGTCACCGGTAGTCTCTCCCTGACGACCCCGTTCCTGGGTGTCAATGGATTGGGGCTGTGGGTCTACTGGACGGGTCTCGAGGGATACCAGGGTCAATCGGCTGGCAAGATGGTCATGAACATCGCAGTTACCGACGACCGAGGTGAAGACATCGACTACGTCACGGCGGCAATCGAGAGTTTCGGAAAGGCGTTTTTCCTGCCTCTCGACGTGCTGATTGGCTGGATTGCCATGGAAGACGAGTACGTTCGCCTGTTCAACAAACTGTCGTCGACCATCGTCGTCAAGACTCCCGACCGGGAGAACGTCCCGGAGGGAGTCGAATACGTCCCACCGAAAGGCTGAATCCAGGCGTTTCCGCGGCGAAATCGGAGTCGACTGCCGACGCGGGACCGTTCGTCTCCGCAGCCACGACCGGATGTCGTGAAAACACCGGAAAGCCGTGTAGGAAACCGCTCGACGACGGGGAGACTCAGGCGATACGCCCCTGTTCTAACAGTTCTCGAATGCGACGCAGTTCGACGAGCAACTCGTGCGTCTCCGTCTCCCGGTCGGCCTGGGGTATCGTCACCTCGCCGGTCTCGCCGCTTTCGGTCGCTTCAGGAGGCCGCCGTCGAACCCTGGCTAGCACCTGCTCTTTGATATCTTCGAAGTCGGTGACGCCGTCGATGGTAAGTTCGGCTCCCGTCTGGCCGCCGTACCCGGCGGTGTGGATACCGACCTGTCCGGCGTCGACGAGTCGCTGGAGCGGCCCCTGGGCGGCATCGACGTTGGTGATTCGATTGTACGGAACCGTCGTCTTCTGCTGGAAGAAGACCCCACGACGGTACTCGATTTCGTCGTCTGTGAACCGGTAGTCGGCGGTTCGGAAAAACGCCGGAATCCACCACGTCAGGAAGCCGAACGCGACGAGGAGTACCGCCCCGCCGACCAGCAACACCCACTCCTCGACCGCTGCGAGGACACCACCGTAAGTGAAAGCGCCGATTACCGTGACGACGAACGCCAGGACGATGGCTTCGGAAATGAAGTAGTACGCCTTGAGCTTCTCCGGTTTGAACCACTCGTTTTTGGGTCTCATGCGTGAATCGACGCTCCGCTACGTATTGTACTGCTCCGAAGCTTCCCGTCTCGCGGGAATCAGAAGACCGCTCCCGCCCTCGGACGTTGGGCTCGGGTCGGCTGCGGTCCGATTCGAGAGGCGTGTCGACGAACTCGCAGGTCTGAACGTCGAATCGCTAATCGCGCCCTTCAGTCGGTCAGCATCGCCCTGATTCCTCCGATGACCAGCCTGTCGAGGGCGCGGGTCGTCACCCCGAAGGAGACGAAGAAGACGACCATCACGACGACGTCGACGGGCACGAACGCCGCGACGTCCAGAGTCGACACGGTGCGAATCATCGACACTGCCGTCTCCATCGCCGAGTCGAACGTCCACACTGCGACGACGCTGCCGACGAGTACCAGGACGAGGTACGCGAGTGCTTGCGTCTCGGTGAGCGTGGTGTGACCCCGGGTGTCACCGACGGCGTCGTGAGTGCCTACGCCGAATGCTGCGAATTGGCGGCGTACCTGGTCGAGGACGGTCATCGTGAAGACGAACCAGAGCAGCGCTGCCAGTCCCAGTCCGACGAGCGACGGCGATAGGTCTGGGAGCACGTTGGTACTCACGTCCACGATGGTCGGTGTCGCGCGGTCCACGACGACGTAGAACAGCACGAAGCCGAGGACGGCGTCGACGGGGCCGTATGCCGGGACGGGACGCCCCCCGCGAGAATCGGTTCGTGACCTGGTGTTCGCGTACGTACTCATGTGCATTCAGACGCGCTACGGAAGCATCAAGTAGCGCGGCGATTTTCAGAACGTGAGAGTCGGGACGATGCGACGGATTTCCCGCGTTCGAACGCTCGCGCGAGCCGAACGCACGAAACGCTTGCACCTCTCACACTCTTCCGACTGGTCGTACGACGCTCCGATGCCGGCCGTCTACCCCGAATCGTCGAACCTATCCGCGAACCTGCGACTTCGAGGTGGTTCACCCCAACAGGTTGTTGAGGGTGAGCGCGATGAAAAGCAGGATGACGACCTCGTTGACGACCCACGAGTTCGTATTCATCCAGTCGCGGGCCTTCGGCAGGAAGGCCTTCCCACGGTCACCGAACGCGAGCAGGACGAGCGACGGGAGCGCCAGGAACAGGAGCGTTAGCCCGACGAATGGGAGGGCGTCGACCAGCGGGTCCCCGTTCCCCGCGAGGAAGGACCCCACGGCGGAGGAAGTGAGGATGTCGGTCGGGAAAAATCCAAGCAGCAAGAATCCGAGCCGGAACGAGAATCTCGGATTCGCCCGCTCTAGCTTGCCCATCCACTTCGGCGGTTCCGACTCCTCTCTCGTCCGATAGACGTTCACCATAGCGACGAGGAGCAGCACGAGAACGACGACGTATAGCGTATCGTTCGACGTTCCCTGGTTGGTGGCAACGTCGCCGACGAGATATGCAATCGTGACGACGAGGCTAATCGAGAGAAACGCGCCAAAGACGTACGCGGCGGAGTTTCGCCGCCAGTTCTCGCTCGTGGCGAGGAAGATGGCACTGAGGAGCTGTGGCCCTGCGACCATCACGATGGCCAACGGGAGGATCGTTAGAAAACTCACGCTCCGACCATCCCGTGAGAAGACGCCACCGCCCGCTCACCGACGCGACGGGACTCATTCGACTCATCGCCCTGCTGTTTCACGGGTACGTCGAGTCGCTTCCTGTCTGTCGGTTCGAACGGAGGAGCGGTCTGGAACCACTGGGGTCGAGATTCTCCCCACTCTTGGTCAGACACGACGATGGTTCGTCTCGTCATGTTCACCGAGATAGAGGACCAGAAAAGTGATAACTGAATTTTAATCCTTTCTACAGGTTACGAGTCTCCACATCGATAGCTATCGATAGATTAGCAGTCGTTCAAGAAACAACCAAGGGTGCGTAGGCGGAGGCTAACCGTCGAATGCGGCACAATTTTAAGACCGTTCGTGTCGCGTTTCGTCTGGATGCACGTCACCTTCGACCCCGACGGCCAGAAGGAGGTCACGTACGAGATGGACGTTCCGCCGCGGCAGAACGAGATCGTTCGTCTCCGAGACGACGTTTTCGTCGTCGCGGACGTGATTTGGCGACCCTCCGACGACGGTTCCGGCCTCGAACCGGTCGTCGACCTCCATCGGAGTTCGCTGTAACCGAGAACCGTTCCGGGTTCCGGCGCTCCGGCTCTGGTGAAATCCGCACCACCCGACGAAAATGGCGTGCCGAACACAGAAAGCAAGTTCAGCGTGCCGGCTTCGGTCGTTTCACGCCGAATCCGACAAACCAGCCGTTCAGCAAATCTGCAAACTCGGCGGTGGTGAACTCACCTACACTCAAGCTGTGACGCTCTCCAGATTCGATTGTCCCAAAAGAAGTGCCGGTAATAGAAATACAGATAGAGACAAAATCCGTCGTCGGGATTGCCCAAACCATCGAACTCGAAGGCCTCTTCGTATTCGCCAACCGTTCCGTGGAGTGCGACGGGATAAGCACCTTCTGGCGGCTCGACAAAGACGACCTCCCCGCTGTCGGCCGCGACCGTTCGTGATTTTCTCTCCAGCATTCCCTCTTCGATTTCGAGGGCGACGCTGAACGTCCGCGGTCGACTATCCCCGTTGGAGATTAGTATGCCGACTTCTCGGACGGACGGCTTCGTTCCGAGAACATCTAAACAGCCAGAAAGCAGAGGAGTAAGAACACATCCACTGGAGAGCAGAACGTCTCGTCGGGAGGGCATTCATTGTCAGTTTAGTTGATGTGTACTCAATCGTTTCGATTCGTACACTACCTGCATTGTGCAACCACCGTTCCGCATCGAGTGGTCGCTGGCTCGTGCTCCATTCGCGCCCTCTATTCGGCACGGTTACCGAAATCTATCACCACTTGGAGGTTTCGACGGAGCCGAATCTCTCGACACCCGATTTTTGTCGTATCGGAACGTGAAAGACCAGCACACCTCGACCGAAGAACGACGAACGGCCGTCTGTAAGCACGACACCAACTTCGAGAGGACGTTCGAGGGGGTGTCTGGCTGACGACCGGGAAATGCACCGTTCAGGTCGGACACCGGGGCTCACGAGGCCGCTTCGCTCGTCTGCCGGTTGGTGAATCCTTTTCAGGCCGTTGGCCCAAGTAGCAGTTGCCAATGACTGATCTGGGATCACTCGACCTCGAATTCGTCCAACTCGGAACCACCGGCTTGCAGACGAGCGAACTGCAGTTCGGGACGTGGCGGTTCGGCAAGGAGACAGAAGAGGGGAACGTCGAAATCGGCGAAGAGCGTGCCTACGAACTGCTCGACGCCTACGAGGCGGCGGGTGGCCGGTACATCGACACCGCAGACGTGTACGGCGGCGGCGAGAGCGAACGATGGATCGGCAACTGGCTCGAAGACCGCGACCGCGAGCGGTATACCATTGCCTCGAAGATCTACTGGCAGATTCGGGAAGGCGACCCCAACAGTCGAGGGACCAACCGGAAGAACATCCGTCATCGCGTCGACGAGATTCTCGACCGTCTGGACACGGACTACGTCGATGTCCTGTACATCCACCGCTGGGACGACCAGACAAGTGCACGCGAGATGATGAAGACCCTGAACGGCCTCGTCGAGGCGGGGAAGGTGAACTATCTCGGTGCCTCGACGTTGCGCCCCAACGCGTGGAAGGTGACGAAGGCGAACGAAATCGCCCGAAACGAGGGTTGGGAGCCGTTCACCGTCCTCCAACCACGCTACAACCTCGTCGACCGGGAAATCGAGGGCGACTACCTGGAGATGAGTCGTCACGACGGGCTCGCCGTCTGCCCGTGGAGCCCACTCGGACAGGGCTTCCTGACCGGCAAGTACAGCCGCGAGGACGGATTGACCGGCGAGTCTCGTGCTGCGGAGTCCAGCCGCTTCGAGGAGTCGTATCTCACCGAGGAGAACTTCGACCTCCACGACGAACTCGACGCAGTCGCCGAGGAGGTCGGTGCGACGCCCGCCCAGACCGCCCTCGCGTGGCTCATGCACCGCGACGGTGTTACCGCACCCATCGTCGGTGCCCGCACCGTCGACCAGTTGACGGAGAACCTCGCCGCTGCCGAAATCGACCTCACCGACGAACAGGTCGACCGACTCACCGAAGCGAAGGGCGGACCGTACGCCGGACTCTGAAGTCGGCGTTCCGTTTCGAACTCGGGGCGCTGGCGAACCGAACTACTCGGGGCGAGGCGTCAGTTCGAACGCGTACAGTCCGGTGAACGAATCGCTCGCGACGACGAGTCCGCGTTCGCGCGTCGAGGTGTACGCCGCCTTCCACGCCATCGGTGGCCCGCCGAGTCGGGCAACGTCGTCGTTCGGCGTCATCCCCTTCGCGCCGTCGTCGGTCGGATACCGGTCGATGGGCTGTGGAGCCGTCGGGTCCGTGACGTCGTACAACACGACGCCTTCGTGCCAGTCGGCGCTGACGACGAACGTCTTTTTCCCCCACGGAACGATGGCGAAGTGATGGCCGGTCCAATCGAAGCGCTCGGAGAAGTCGTCCGTCTCCATGCGACGAGCGTTCGGTGAGACGGTGAATCCGACCGGGATGGGGTTCGACGGTGACCCGTCTTTCCATCCGATGTCGAAGACGTGTTTCCCACCAGGGGTGCCCTGTGGACGCTCGTCCCCGATGACGAGCAACTCGCGTCGTGGGTCGAAGTGACCGTGGTGGGCACTCCCGAACGCCTCCTCACCAACTCGCGCTTGCCCGTACGATTTTCGTTCGGTATAGTCGAAGCGCCCGATTTCGTTCGGGTTTCGTGGGTCGCTCACGTCGTAGAGGACGAGGCCGACGAACTGCCCGGACTGATAGGCACAACAGAGTAACTCCCGTTCGGCATCGACGGTGATGTCGTGACTCGCCCCCTGTGGGCCGTACTCGCCGAGTTTGCGCGGGGCTGTCGGATTACTGACGTCGTACACGTCGAACCCGTTCGTGTCCAGGCTGTAGTTCACCGTATAGAGAACTGACTTCGTCGGGTGCGGCGTCACGTTGTGCGATTTTCCTTCCGAGACGGTGCCGACGACCGTTGGGGAACTGGGGGTTCCGTTCGCGTAGCCGTAGTCGACGACCTCGAAGTTCCCGGACCAAGTTTCCTCGATTGCCCGATAGTACAGGCCGTTCCGATGGTCGAACTTGACGTCCAGGTTCGGCGCGTCGTTCGCGCTCGCCAGGTAGTGTACCTGTTTCAGGGCCGTTGGGTCCGTGAGGTCGACGAGATAGGAGCCGTCGATGCCCCACTTGGTCCCGATGACAGCGTACCGACCATCGGCTCGGACTGCCACTTCCGAGTAGCCGCCGCTGGGAGACGACTCCGCCGAAGGTCGTGTTTGGCCCAGTTTCTCTAGCGAGACCTGACGGGACTCCTTCGACCGATTCTCGGTGGTGGTCGTTCCTCCATCTCGACTCTCACGGACCGAACTGAAACAGCCCGCCAGTGACGAACTCGCGAGGACCGAACCGGAGAGTTCGAGGACGCGACGACGGGTCTGCGGATCGTCTGGAGAGAACATCAATACTCACTCATCGATAGATTAACAGCGTGCTCGTCGTTTGTTATGGGCCGATTGAAGAACGTATCACGACGACAACGACTCCCTACTCCTCCCTCGTTACGACGCCAACCACGTCGAACCGACTCCGAGATTCGAAGACAACGATTCGTCACTAAGCACCGGGACACGACCTCAGAAGAGCAACGCCGTTAGCACGAGATTCGCCGCCGTGGCGACGATGAGGCCGGGCCAGATGCTCTCGGTGACGTGTGCGGCCGTTCCGAGGATGAGACCGAGGCCGAATGCGTATACGAGGGGATACAGGAGTGCTCGTTCCTGGCTGAAAAAGAAGACGGGAATGGACTGAAAGAGCGTAAACAGCACTGCTTGGACACCGACGGCGACGGATGGGCGGGTTCGTCGTTCGAGCGTCTGAAGGACCCACCCTCGAAAGAACAACTCCTCACTGTACAACGTGACGAAGCCGCTGAACAGCGCGAGACCCAGCCACGCAACCGCGCCGTCGAACCGGACGAGCCACGTGAACGTCGGATCTGGACCGTCGACAGCCAGTTCGAGCAGTCGGTCGTAGACGCCGGCCCATGGTTCGACGAACAGGAGTAAGAGTCCGTAGGCGATACCCGCAACGACGGTCCACCGGAGGAGTCGCCCGAACCCGATACGGCGGATTCCGACCCGCTCGGCATCGCGGAATCGAACGAGAGAAACGAGCGGCACGACCAGCCAGAGCACCTGAAATATCGGCGTCGTCGCCTCGAGGACGAATGAAGTCAGAAGGAGAACGGCGAGCGCACCCACTGTCCACAGGAGAGCGACGCCAGTTTGAACATCGAGCGAACGACGTTCGGCGACCCGAGTAAGACTGACGGAAATCACCTGAAAGCCCCCTCGCATTCGAGGATACGTGACATCCTCCCGCGGCTAAAGACCTGTCTCTTACCCATAAGTCAGTGATAGAGAGAAAATCTAATCAAATGAGATCTGAGAAGAAGGAATGAGTCAAAATGCGGTCATCATTGGAACTGAACCTTGAGTCGCTATGA
>NZ_JBPEHH010000046.1:0-36555 GCF_054177595.1 Haladaptatus ordinarius
GTTCCATCGAATCGACAGTGAAGGATACGCACGAAACGCACCTAAGACTGCACCGTGCAGTGAAAGTGAACAAAGACGGCGATTCATCCACGCCCTCAAGGGCGTGGTATTCTCGCCTGTAATTCTATAAATCGACGCTACTGAACCGGCGATAGCCGAGCGCCACGGGGACGACCGCCCAGCAGACGAGAACGCCGACGGCGAACCACCCGGTGTAGTAGAACGCATCGCCCGATGGCATCCAGGTTCCGCCGGACTCCAACAGGGCGTTCGTCGTGGCCTGATACGCTTTCACGGGACTGAGCCTGTCGAGGAAGATGGCCCACTCTGGCTGTGGCCCTCGCGGCATCGAGAATCCGTTGAACACGTACCGGAGCAGACTCGGGATGGCTGACCACCCCGCGAGCGTCAGGACGAAAAAGACGACGCTCCCGACCAGTGCCCGGTTTTTCGTCTTCGACGCGGCAGAGATACCGACGCCGGTTCCGGCGTAGGCCGCCCCGAGGAGGCTTACGAGTACGAGGTAGACCGCGAAATCGGCCGGTCGAATCGACCCACCGAACGCGAGGAAGACGAGTGCCGCGACCAGAATGCCGGCCAGCGTCGCCACGTTGACGAGTACCACACGTCCGACCGCCATCCCCGACACCACGTCTCGTCGGGTGCAGGGCAGACCGAGGAGGAGCTTCAGACTCCCTAGTTCGCGCTCTCCGGCGACCGCGTCGTAGCTCACCAGCAGTGCGACCAGGGGAACGAGAAAGAGCACGAACCCCAACCCGTCGAAGAAGTTCACGGTGGCGCTGTCGACGACGGTAGTGACCTGGAAGTAGGTTGGCACGCCGAAAAAGAGGGCGAAGAAGACGACGAGCGTTCCGAGCGTCCACTTCCGGTAGGAATCGAGCAGGTCTTTTTTCGCTATCACGCGCCAGTTCATGCCGGGACCTCCGACGTGTAGGTGGCGAACAGTTCCTCTAGCGACGTCTCGCTGGTCTCGAAGTCTTCGATGGTCGCGCCTGCCTGCTCGACGGCGTCCAGTGCGGCCTTCTTCGACTCGTCGGAACACGCGATGGTGAGCGTCGAGTCGCCCACGGAGGCGTAGGCGACGCCCCTGACCGACTGCACGCGCTCGACGACGCCGGTGGGAACGCGGTCTACTCGAACTGTCAGCGTCGCCCCGACTCCGGCGGTCTCCCGGAGGCCGTCGATGGAATCGACGGCGACCAGTTCGCCGTCATCGAGGATGCCGACGCGGTCACAGACTGCTTCGACCTGCTCTAAGATGTGACTCGAGAAGAAGACGGTCGTCCCGCGGTCGCGTTCCTGGCGGATGATTTCGCGCATCGCCAGCGCACCGTTCGGGTCGAGACCGGTCGTCGGTTCGTCCAGGACGAGCAGGTCGGGGTCGCCGACGAGCGCCATCCCGAGGACGAGACGCTGGCGCATCCCCTTCGAGAAGCCTTCGACGCGCCGGTCTGCCGCGTCGAGGATACCGACGCGATGGAGGAGTTCGGCTGGGTCCTCGTCCACACCACGCGCTTCGGCGACGAACGCGAGGTGTCGGCGGGCGGTCAGGTGGTCGTACGCGTGGTAGGCGTCGGGGAGGACGCCGACACGCTCGTGGACGGTGCGGGTCTCGCGCTGGGCGTCGTGGCCGAAGACGCGGGCCGTCCCGGTCGTCGGCCGAACGTAATCGAGGAGGACATCGATGGTCGTGGATTTTCCAGCGCCGTTCGGCCCGAGAAAGCCGAATACCTCGCCTTTTTCGACCTGAAACGAGAGGTTTCGGAGGGCGACGACGCTCCCGAATCGTTTGCTCACGCCGTCCAATTCGATGGCGGTCATGCGACGAACGTCACAGCGTGTCGATATACGCTTTCTTACTCGCGCGCGATGCCGTTTTTTTACACCTCGTCGTCGTCGAGTTGTCGCACCGTCAGCACGGGTGTCGGGCAGGTGCGAACCACGCGCTCTGCGACGCTTCCGATGAGAAATCGGTTCTCGCCATGGCGGCCCCGGGTGCCGGTAGCGACCACGTCCGCGTCGTGTTCGCGGGCGTACTCTCGAATCTCGGCGGCAGGGTCACCCTCGCGGATGTCGGTGACGAGGTCGCGGTCGGCGTGTTCGCGTACTGCCTCGAGTGCTCTCTCGCCCTGTGATTCGAGCGCAGTGTGCAGTTCGTTTCTGAGCTTCCGGGGCGAGGATTCGACCTCACCGGTGTCCACGACGTAGAGGGCGTGCACTTCGGCGTCGAACCGGCGCGCAAGGTCGAGAGAGACGGTGACCCCGCGCGTGACGCTCTCGGAGCCATCGGTGGCGATGACGATGGTATCTAGCATCGTTCGTTCCTTCGCGCGCCATCGTTCTTAAAGTCTAAGGGCTATATTGCATCTATCCAAACTGCTAAGTACTGTGGTAGTTGTTATCAAGATGCCCGACGGGGCAAGGTTGCACCCAGACCGCAATCCACCCGATTGCGGTTTGTTTGGAAGCTGTCGTGTCCTTCTACGTCGTGGTTTCATCACCGATGAAATCATCGGACGGCTCGGACCTCGGTCGCTGTGTCGACCAGTGCTATCGCACACGGTCCCGTCTACGGGAGAAGGTTTTTTGCTCACCTGCGCCACACCCACGCATATGACAGCGTCGCCAGTCGATGTGAATACGGTGCTCGTTCCGGTGGACGGGAGCGACGAATCGGTTCGGGCTATCGAGTACGCGGTCGCCATCGCCGAACGGTACGGGGCTGACGTGCACGCACTCTACGTCTTCGGTGAAGAGATGTCCCGAGCCATCGAGACTGGGACCGTCGAGGAAGAAGACGTCGTCGTGGACACCGAATCGTTCATCGAGAGCGCCCGCGACGTCGCCGACGAATCGGGCGTCGAACTGCGCAATTCGATTGCGTACGGTTTTTCGACCCACCGAAAGCTTCAGCATCCCGGCAGTGCCGTCCTCGACTGCGCGGACGAAATCGCCGCCGACTTCATCGTCATCCCGAGAGAACCGCTCTCCGGCGAACCCGGCGAGGTGCTAGAGAAGGCGGCGGAGTACGTCCTGTTGTACGCGAGCCAGCCCGTTCTCTCCGTGTAATCCCGTCTTGTTTCGAATCTGATGACACAACGCTTTTACCGGAAAAGGCCGCCTGTCGGTGTATGGACGGGACGACGCCGAACGCCACGGCACACCAGCGAGCGATGCCGTTCTGGGAGGACGTGCTCTCCGACATGGAAGCGACCGCGGCGGAGTACGAAGAGGCGGGGTGGGAGACGATTCAACTGCATCCGGGCGACGTGACTCCCCTCTGGAACGACGAAGACGACCGGTTCGGTCTCGACGTGCTCGTACCGGACAACGAGTTCGAAGACGTCGAAGCACTGCTGGACGACGGCATCGAGTTCGACGCCTTCGAAGCGTATCGGGCACAGGGGGACAGCCTCGTCTTCCTCGTCGTCGTCATGGAAGACCACGACACCGAGACGGCGGTCTGTTACCCGGCGTACTACGACGTTCGCGGTGCCGAAGAGATGCTGGCGGACGCGATGGACGCAGGGGCGATGCACACGTACGTCAGAACGCTGTCCGAAGACCGCATCCAGTTCACTCACGACGACCCGACGGTGTTTCAGCCGCCGGAACCTGAGGACGAAGAGACCGTCGAGACGGGCGAGACCCCGGCCGACACGGAAGAGTAGCTACGATTCGTCGCCGATTTCGCGCCCGCAGTGTGGACACTCCACCTCGTCGTGGCGCAATTGTTCGCTCGACTCGCGCACCTCGCGCATGACGTTCGAGATTCGGTCTTCTGCGGCGAGTTCTTCGTCGACCGAGAGGTCGACACCTTCGACTTCGAGCAGGAACTTGGCCACTTCGGTCACTTCGTACATCACGTCGTCCAGTTCCTCGGCGGTGAAGAACCCGGACATCGCGCCGTAGAGGAAGGTCGCGCCCGCTTTTCGGACCTTCTCTTCGAACGCCGACCGCGCCTGGTTGACCGCCTGTGGCGTGTAGGTGTCGGTCATGAACGGGACGAGATAGGGGAGGTTGCTCCCGATTTTCGTCATCTCGACCCCCGTCTCAGTTCGGAAGTCGGCACAGAGGCGGGCTATCGCCCACTCGCGGGCGGTGATGTACGTTCGGTCGCGCAGGAACTCGTTGACGCGCTCGTACTGTGCGCCGTCCATCTTCTTGAAGCGCGCGTACTTTTGCACGTCCGGCGGAATCTCGGGGGCGGTCTCGGACTGTGTCGGCTCGGAAGCGTCCGGCGTGCCCTCGGGAGCGTCCGCCGACGGACTGGCGGTGTCCGATTCGATCTCGCGTGCCTCGGCCTTCGAATCGGGGCCGTTCGGGCCACGTTCCGGGTCCGGCGACGTGTCGTCGACGTTCGGTGTGTCGTCTGGGTTCGGTGTCTCGGTGTCGGTGGCGTCGTCCGACGAGGCGTCGGGTGCGTCTCGCGTGTCCTCCGAATCGGGTTCAGGCGGGGAGGGGTCGTTCGACATAACCCGTCGTTACCGATCGGGGTGCAAAAGCGTATCGCACCCAACCGTTTTTCCCATCCCGCGGAAATAGGGGTGATATGAACGTACTGCTGGGAATCGGCGGGAGCGACGACTCCCTCACCGCACTCGAACAGACTGTCTCTCGCGCGCTCGCCGCTGACGACGACCTGACGGTCGCTATCCTCGACAATCCGGAGAGCGACCGGACGAAAGACGAAATCGGCGAACGAGTAGAAGCCGTGCTGGCGGACGCGAACCTCGACGCGACCGTCCGGGACGTCTCCGGCGACCCGGGCAGCAGACTCCTCGACATCGCCGAGAGCGAGGGCTTCGACCAGATCGTCCTCGGCGGCGGTCAGCGCAGTCCGATGGGGAAGATTCGACTCGGCCACATCGCCGAGTTCGTCCTGTTGAACTCGCACGTCACGGTGAAACTGGTACGATGAACGACGATCAAAGCTTCCCGGACGAACCGGCGGGACCGTTTCCGGAACCGCCACTCTCGTTCACCGACCGCGACGACCGCGCCATCGAAATCCGCCCGTTCGAGGCGGACGACGTGGAAGCACTCGTCTCGATGTACGTCGATTTCGACCCCGCCGACCGCGCACAGGGGATTCCCCCGGCGACGGAACCGCGAGTCCGTGACTGGGTGGACACCCTGACCGAAGAGGACACACTGAACGTCGTCGCGTGGCACGACGACCGAGTTGCGGGCCACGCGACGCTCGTTCCGGACAGTGACAGCGCGTACGAACTCGCTATTTTCGTCCACCAGGACTACCAGCGCGCCGGAATCGGCTCACACCTCATCCGGGCCCTGCTGGGGCACGGTCGGGAGGCGGGCATAGAGAAGGTGTGGCTCACGGTCGAACGCTGGAACCGTGCCGCCGTGAACCTCTATCGGAACGTCGGCTTCGAAACTGCCGACGCGGAGAGCTTCGAACTGGAGATGGTGCTGCGGTTGTGAGTGCTCGTCACCGTGAGTTTCCGTGCCGTGTGCTACACCTAATCGAACGATTTTTGCTCCCTCGCGGAGGACTACCGCGTAATCGTGACCGATTTACTGTCCATCTCGAATCTCAAAACCCAGTTCCACACCGAACGGGGAACGGTCAAAGCGGTGGACGACTTCGACTTGAATATCCGCGAGGGTGAGACGGTCGGACTCGTCGGCGAATCGGGGTCGGGAAAGAGTGTCACCGCGCTCTCGGCGATGCAACTCATCGACGAACCGGGCGAAGTCGCGGGCGGTGACATTCGATTTCAAGATATCGAAACCGTCATCGGATTCGCTCAGAAGTATCCTAAGCAAATCCAAACTGACGAGAACAGTGGTTTCATCGTCCTCGAAAAAGCGCGACTCGACCGAATACCGGCCGGTGCGGACGACGGTCTGACAATCGTCGACGATGGAACTCCCATCGAAGACGACGAAGATGTCGTGACCGAGACGGAGTTTGCTCGTCGATTCGCCCACGACGACCCCGACAGTATCGTCTGGGAAGACGACGAAGACGGGTTCATCCACGTTGAGGCTGGCTACGTCGACATCATGGCCGCACCGGAGTCCGTCATGCGGGACATCCGGGGCGGCGAGATGGGGATGATTTTCCAGGACCCGATGACCTCGCTCAATCCCGCGCTCACGGTGGGCGAGCAGGTCGCGGAGAGCCTGCGCCTCCACCAGTACGGCGGCAAGCGGAAGGACAACTGGTGGAACGCGGTTCGTGAAATCGCGCCGAAACTCGGCGGCGGCGACATGGACGAGGAACTCCTCCAAGACACCATCGACATCTTGGAAGAGGTCGGCATCTCGGAACCGGAATCCCGCGTTGAGGAGTATCCCCACGAGTTCTCCGGCGGGATGCGCCAGCGCGTGCTCATCGCAATCGCGCTGGCCTGCCGCCCGAAACTGCTCATCGCGGACGAACCGACGACGGCGCTCGACGTGACGATTCAGGCCCAGATTCTCGACCTCATCAACGACTTGCAAGAGGAGATGGGGATGTCGGTCTTCATGATTACGCACGACCTCGGCGTCGTCGCCGAAACCTGCGACCGGGTCGCCGTGATGTACGCGGGCGACCTCGTGGAGGTCGGTCCGGTGGACGAGATTTTCCACAATCCGAGCCACCCCTACACCTACGCGCTGCTCGAATCCATCCCGCGCGAGGACAAAGAGCGCCTGACGCCCATCAAGGGGAACGTCCCCGACCTCATCGACATGCCCGAGGGGTGCCATTTCGCATCGCGGTGTCCGTGGGCACAACCGGAGTGTACGGAAGGGGAGATTCCGAACCTCCAGCACGGCCCCGAGGACGTCGACCACCGGGCGAAATGTATCCTCGAAGATTTCGACGAGAGCGAGTACATCGAAGAGTACGAAAGCGTCACGACCGACACGCACGACATCGGCGAGACGCTGGTGAGCGTCGACTCGCTCAAAAAGCACTACTCGCGTGCGGACGACCTCCTCGACAAGTGGCTCTCGGACGGGGACGACAGCGTGAAAGCCGTCGACGGCATCTCGTTCGACATCTACGAGGGCGAGACGCTCGGTCTGGTCGGTGAATCCGGGTGTGGAAAATCGACCGCCGGTCGGTCGCTTCTCCGACTCGAACAACTCACCGACGGGCGAGTCGTCTTCGCCGGAACCGACCTCGGTGGCCTCGACGACGACGAGCTTCGGGAGAAACGCAAGGACATACAGATGATCTTCCAGGACCCGCTGTCCAGTCTCGACCCCCGGATGACGGTCGGACAGATAATCACCGAGCCCCTGAAAATCCACGGACTCTCGAAGGGGAACCGACGCGAGCGGGTCACGGAACTGATGGAGGCGGTGGGTCTCGAACCCGGCCAGCGCGACCGCTATCCCCACGAGATTTCGGGCGGACAGCGCCAGCGCGTCGGTATCGCCCGCGCACTGGCGGTCGACCCAGATTTCATCGTCGCGGACGAACCCGTGTCGGCGCTGGACGTCTCCGTGCAGGCACAGATAATCAACCTCCTCGAAGACTTACAGGACGAGTTCGGCCTGACGTTCCTGTTCATCGCCCACGACCTCTCGGTGGTGCGTCACATCTCCGACCGCATCGCGGTGATGTACCTCGGGGAAATCGTGGAGGTGGCAGACACAGACGAACTGTTCGCCGACCCGAAACACCCCTACACGCAGGCACTACTCTCGGCGATTCCGGAACCCGACCCACGGGTCGACACCGACGACCGCATCATCCTCGAAGGCGACGTTCCGTCGCCCATCGACCCGCCGAGTGGCTGTCACTTCCGCACCCGCTGTCCGGAGATTATTCCGCCGGAGGGGATGGACATCGACCAGCGTGCCTACCGCGAAGTGATGGACTACCGCGAGCGAGTCGAAGACCGGGCCATCAACCTCGAATCGGTGCGCGAGGCGGCTACGGCAGGCGACGCGCCGGTACGGGAGGCAACCGTCGCAGACGGTGGAACACCGCCCACCGACGCGTTCCACGCCGTCCTCTGGGACCGCCTGTTCGAGACGGATCCGACCGGGGAACCCCGCGCTATCGTCACCAGGTCGTTCGACCACCTCGCGGACGGCGACTGGGAGGGTGCCGAGTCGCTCCTCCGCGACCACTTCACGAGCGTCTGTGAGCGCAAAGACCCCGTTCTGCAGGAGACGGCTCATCCGTCGGCCTGTCACCTCTACGACCAGCCGGAATAATTCCCTCTGCGAACTGTTATCTCTTCTCGGCGGACAGACTGGTCCTGATAGGTTCGAGCGTTGAACCAAATTCACGATACGGCGGTTCCGTCCGGCAGTATTATCACTATTATCGTTGACGTTTTCGGACGATGTCAGAAAACGACACGACCGTTTCGAGACGAACGTTTCTAAGGGCGGCAGGCGGGGCGGCCGCCGCCGCGACCATCGCCGACCCGGTATCGGGGGTGGGGTCGGACACGGCACAGCAGAACCAGCAGGGTGGTTTGCTCACTTATGCCCGTGGGAACGACTCAGGAACCCTCGACCCACAGAACACGACCAGCGGGGAGGACGTGAAGGTCACGAACCAGGTGTACGATACGCTCATCGCGTTCAAACCGGGGGAAACGTCGCTCACGCAGGGACTGGCGACCGAGTGGAATCTGGAGGGAACGACGACGACGCTCACGCTCCGTGAAGGGATACAGTTTCACAACGGCGACCAGTTCACCGCGGACGACTTCATCGCCACGTATCGACGGTTCACCGACTCGAACTACCAGTACTATCCCGGAGACGATTACGTCTCCTCGTACGGGCCGTTCACGCTCGGCAACTGGGTGAAAAACGCCAGCAAGGACGGTGATTTCAACCTCACTATCGAGCTACAACAGCGGTACGCACCGTTCCTGCGCAATCTCGCGATGTTCGCATCAAGCGTGCTCTCCCAGCAGGCCATCCAGAACCTCGGCCAGGAGCTGTCGAACCGACCGATTGGCACCGGTCCGTTCCAGTTCGAGAACTGGGACAAGGGGAACCAGCGCATCCGCCTCTCTGCGAACGGGAATTACTGGGGTGAGGGACCACAGGTGAACGAAGTCCTGTTCACGGCTATCGGGTCGAACTCGACGCGCGCACAGACGCTTGACGCTGGCGACGCCGACATCATCGACGGACTCGGTGCGCAGTCGTCGCAGATCGTCAGCCAGTCGAACAACGCCGAACTTCTCGAAAAGGAGGGAATCAACGTCGGGTACATGGCGTTCAACATGGCGAAGGTGGAGGCGTTCCGCGACCGACGAGTACGCCGGGCTATCAGCCTCGCCATCAACACGAAAGCCATCGTGGATACGATATTCAAAGGCATCGCGAAGCAGGCGAGCCAGCCGATTCCGTCGAACGTGCTGGGCTACAACGACAACCTGGAACCGTATCCGTACAACCCGGATCGCGCACGGCAACTACTGAACGAGGCCGGTGTCAGTGACGGGTTCTCGTTCGAGTTAGCGACGTTCAAGAACCCGCGCGCCTACAACCCGAGTCCGATTCAGGCGGCACAGGTGGTCAAATCCAACCTGAACGAGGTCGGCATCGACGTAACCATCAACCAGATGTCGTTCAATCCGTTCCTCGATTACACCGACCAGGGGAATCACGACGCGTGTTTCCTCGGCTGGATGACGGACAACGCCGACCCGGACAACTTCTACTATGCCCTGTTGCACCCCGGTATCTCACAGGACGACGTGCCCCAGGGGCAAGACTGGGTGAGTTTCGACACGGACGGGTTCAATACGCTCGACGTGGCGGCGTGGGCGAATCGGGACTTCATGCAACTCGTCGAGGAGGCCCAGTCGACGTATAACGAACAGCAGCGGGCGAACCTCTACCGACAGGCCGGAAAACTCGCCCGTGACGAAGCACCGTGGGTGTTCATGGACCACGCACAGGAGTTGCGTGGAGTGAGTAACAACGTCAACGGCTTCGTGGTCGAACTCATCTCGGGGCCATTCCTCAATCTTGTATCATTAGAATAACAACAGGTTTCTCCCGTACTCTCTCAGTTTTCATTCTCCTTTTAGATAATAAATCGGCCCCCGACGACTATGTGAGCCTTCGTTTCGTTTGTACTCTGTTTAATATCGGTTCGGTATGTTTATATACAACATGTGACCACACTGTCGTATGGCGTCACGCGACAAGGTAACAGACAGACGGAACTTTCTGAAAGCTGCTGGCGGTGCTGCCGCGGCGGCGACGGTTGCTGGTTGTATCGGTGGAGAGAGCGGCGGCGACGGCGACGGTGACGGCGACGGTGGCGGACAGCTCACGTACGCACGCGGGAGCAACTCCAAGACCCTCGACTTCCAGAACACGACCAGCGGTGAGGACGCGAAGGTGACGAACCAGATTTACGACACCCTCATCGCGTTCAAACCCGGCAAGACCTCCCTGACGGAGGGGCTCGCCACGAACTGGAACGTCAACGGCAAGACGGTCACGCTCGACCTCCGCAAGGACGTGAAGTTCCACAACGGCGAGACGTTCACCGCGTCGGACTTCGTCGCTACGTACCGTCGATTCGTGGACGAAGATTACGAACACTACCCCGGCAAAACGTACGCGTCCTCCTACGGTCCGTACACGCTCGGTGTCATCGACTCGATCAAAGCCGCGAGCAAGAACAAGCTGAAGATTACCCTGAGCAAGAAGTATGCACCCATCCTCCCGAACCTCGCCATGTTCGTCTCCGCGGTTCATTCGGAGAAGGCGATAAAGGAGAAGGGCAAGAAGCTCAAATCCGACCCGGTCGGCACTGGCCCATTCAAACTCGAAAAGTGGGACCGTGGCAACAACCAGGTCCGACTCGTCAAGAACGACGACTACTGGGGCGACGGTCCGCACGTGGACAAAGTCGTGTTCACGGTCGTCGGCGACAACATCTCTCGCGCACAGACGCTCGACGCGGGCGAGGCAGACATCATCGACGGTCTCGGCGCGCAGTCCTCACAGCAGGTCGAGAAGTCACAGAACGCGAAACTCGTCTCGGACGCCGGTATCAACGTCGGCTACATGGCGTTCAACATGTCGAAGGTCGAGGCGTTCCGGAAGAAGAAGGTTCGGCAGGCGATCAGCTACGCCATCGACACGAAGTCCATCGTGGACACCATCTACAAGGGCATCGCGAAGCAGGCGAGCCAGCCGATTCCGAGCAGCGTGATGGGCTACAACGACAGTCTGAGCCCGTACGAACACAACCCGGACAAGGCGAAACAGCTCCTGAAGGAGGCGGGCTACGAGAACGGCTTCTCGTTCGAACTGGCGACGTTCAAGAATCCGCGCACCTACAACCCGAGCCCGATTCAGGCGGCCAACACGGTCAAATCCAACCTGAACAAGGTCGGTATCAAGGTCACCATAAGTCAGCAGGCGTTCGACCCGTTCCTCGATTACACGGACTCGTACAAACACGACGCGTGTTTCCTCGGCTGGATGACGGACAATGCCGACCCGGACAACTTCTACTACGCACTGCTCCACCCCGGCGTCTCCCGTGACAAAGTGCCGGACGGACAGGACTGGGTCGACCCGAAAAAGCACGACAACATGAACACGCTCGACGCGGCGGCGTGGGCGAACACGGAGTACATGAAGCTCGTCGAGGACGCCCAGGCGACCTACGACGAGGCGACTCGCAAGGAGAAGTACAAGAAAGCGGGCAAGATTGCCCACGACGAAGCGCCGTGGATCTTCATGGACCACGCGAAAGACCTGCGCGGTGTTCGCAACGGAGTAAAGAACTTCAAACTCGCACCGATTAGCGGCCCGTTCCTGCGACTCGTGAAACTTAGCTAACGAGGCTTTTTTCACCCAGGGGGTTTCACCTTCGAGTGATGCTCTCTAAGCGGTTCGTTGTCAAACGACTGTTGTTACTCATCCCCGTGCTGTTCGGGGTGGCGACGTTCGTTTTCGCCATCCTCCAACTGGCACCGGGGGACCCTGCGCGCGTGGTCGCGGGCCAGCGTGCGTCGGAGGAGTTCGTTCGGCAAGTCCGTCACGAACTCGGACTAGACGACCCCATCTGGGTACAGTACGGCCGATTCTTGCTCGAAGCGGCACAGCTCCAGTTCGGAGAGTCTTACCAGATTCGGAAGGGCGTTCCGGTCACCGAGATTCTCGTCAACCGGCTTCCGGTGACCATCGAGATGGCGCTCTACGGCCAGTTCCTGGGCATTCTCTTCGGGATTCCGCTCGGGGTCATCTCGGCTATCAAGCAGGACTCCGCGACCGACCACCTCACCCGCGTCGGTGCGCTGACGGGTATCAGCGTTCCCATCTACTGGAGCGGTCCGTTGCTCATCCTGCTGTTCGCCCAGTACCTCAGCGTCCTGCCACCGAGCGGCCGTATCGACTCCGCGTACAGTATCAACGCGATAACGGGGCTCATCACGGTCGACACCCTGTTGCAAGGGAACCTCGCCGCGTTCGAGTCTGCGGCACTTCACTTGCTCTTGCCGTCGGCGGTCATCGGTATCTACTCGATGGCGCTCATCTCGCGGATGATGCGCTCGTCGATGCTGGAAGTCATCCGGCAAGATTACATCCGAACTGCCCGCGCGAAGGGGCAGGGCGCGAAGATAACCGTGATGAAACACGGCTTTCGGAACGCCATGATTCCGGTCGTCACCGTCATCGGCATCCAGTTCGGTACCCTCCTCGGTGGGGCCGTGCTGACCGAAACCGTCTTCGGCATCCCCGGTATCGGAACGATGCTCGTAGACGCCATCGAAGTCGGTGACTTCCCGGTCGTACAGGGCACCGTGTTGACCTTCGCGTTCCTGTTCACGGTCGTCAACCTGTTCGTGGACATCACGTACTCCTACCTTGACCCGAGGATTGACCAATGAGCACGCAAACAGAAACCAGCGAGACGGCCTCCCGCGGCTTCGTCGAACGCCTGCGGGCGTCGCCGTTTCTCTCCGAACTCCTGTCGAATCGTCTCGCAGTCACCGGACTGGTCATCATCGCATTCATGGTGGTGGTCGCCGTCTACGCTCGATTGACCATCGACCTGGGGGCTATCAAACAGACCCAACTCGGGACCCAACCGAGTCTCGCACGGCCGAGTGGCGAGTTCTTCTTCGGGACGAACCTGCAGGCACAGGACCTCTTCCCACGCGTTCTCTACGGCGCGTGGTACGCGATGTTGTTCGGGACGGTCACGGTCAGTGCGTCGACCTTCCTCGGCGTCGGCCTCGGCGTCGTCGCTGCGTACTACAGCGACATGACGGACAACGTCATCATGCGGACGATGGACGTGCTCCTCGCGTTCCCCGCACTCTTGCTGTCGCTTGCGCTGGTCGCCATCTTCCCGGACGAGTGGGGTCTCTGGCGTGCGGTCGCCGCGCTCACGCTCGTCTACACGCCGCGGTTCGCTCGCGTCGTCCGCGGTGCCGCGCTGAAGGTGCTCGAAGACGAGTACATCGACGCGACGGAGGCGCTCGGTGCGAAGGACCCCCGCGTCCTCGTTCGCCACGTCCTGCCGAACTGTCTCGCACCCATCACTGTCCAGAGCACGCTCAACTTCGGCCTCGCCATCATCGACCTCGCGGCGCTCTCATTCCTCGGATTCGGTGCGGAAGCCGGAACCCCATCGTGGGGACTGATGCTCTCGAACGGGGTCAAAAACGGCCTGTTCAGCGTGCCGAGCGCGTGGTGGTGGTCGTTCTTCCCCGGCCTGTTCCTCGCCGTGACGGTGCTCGGGTTCAACCTGCTCGGTGACGGGATGCGCGACGCGCTCGACCCACGGATGCGCGAGACCGTGGACTGATGGAACTCGCCGGCTACCTGGTCCCTCGCGTTCGATTGGTCTCGCGATTCGGACTCTACGGCGTCGCGCTCGGTGGCGTGGGTGTTCTGCTCGTCGTCGGCGCGGGCGAGACGGTGACGTTCGCCAGTCGAAAGGTGTTCGCCGTCGCGGCGCTCACGCTCGGTTTCGGCGTGCTCGGCTGGTCGGGGTCGGTTTTCGCGGGACAGGCCGTCGAGAACATGCAAGAGTACCTCGATTCGAACACCGGTTGGACGGAAGCGAACTCTCGACTCGCGATGACCGTCATCGCGAGTCTCGGCGCTGGTGGGATGGTCGGCGCGAGTGCGATGACGCTCGTCTTGCGTCTGGCATATTGAGCCGCAAGGGTTTTGACCATCAGTCACAGTGGGGAGTGGTATGGTCGTCTTCGAACCAGTACTCGTGGGGCTTCTCCTCGCCGGTCTCGGCATCGCGATAGTGACACGACCACGAGAAATATTCAGTATCCGACAATCAGTCGCCAGCGTTCCAGCGGCCGACCCCGGTGGGTTCGGCGTCGCACGCTTACAGGCTTACGGACTGCTCTGCGTGCTCGCAGGGGTCGTACTGGTGGTCGTTCCGTTGTTCCTTCCGTAAGCTCCGAAACACGTTCGGGCCTGCGACTCGTCTCTAGACACATGAGCGACTGTTCGTACTGCGGGTGTGACATCGACGATCATTGGCCCGTGTTCGTCGAAAAACGTATCGACGGGAACAGGCGACAGGCCAGTTCTGTAACTACGCCTGCCTGTCGGCGTACATCGAGGAGGAAGCGTTGACCACGGGTGCCTGCTGTCGGTTGGAGGTGTAACGCGAACCGACCCCGTAGGTCGGCGAGCGAAACGTTTCGGGCTACGCTCGCACGTTCTCACCGACGGGTTCGCCGAACGCCCCGTCCTCGAACACGACGTTCCCACGCACCATCGTCAACTCGGGGAAGACGCCCATCCAGCCTTCGAACGGCGTCCAGCCACACTTCGAGTGGAGATCGTCACCTCGAATCTCGCGTGTCTCGTCGGGGTCGACGAGCACGAGGTCGGCCATTCGCCCCTCTTCGATACGACCCTTTCGCGGCAGACCGAACACCTTCGAGGGGGTGCGGGCGGTGAGGTCCGCCACGCGGTCGTAGCTCAGGTTCCCCTTGCGCGCCTGCTCGAGCAGAAGTGGGAGCATCGTCTCGACACCGGGAACGCCGCTCGGTGCGTTCCAGATGTCCGCGTCTTTCTCCTCGCGGGTGTGCGGTGCGTGGTCGGTCGCTATCATATCGACCGTCCCGTTCGCCACGCGCGCGAACACCGCTTCCCGCCGCTTCTCGCTCCGGAGCGGCGGGTTCATCCGCCCGAACGTCCCGAGTTCTTCGAGGTCGGCACGCGAGAGGAACATGTGGTGGGGCGTCACCTCGCAGGTCGCGCCGACGTCGTGGGCCGCGTCGATTCCTTCGGGCGTGCTGGTGTGTGCGATGTGGAGTCTCGCGTCGAGTTCTTCGCCGATTTCACAGGCACGTTCGACGGCGTCGGCCTCGGCTTCCGCCGTGCGGAATGCACTCCACGCGTCGGCATCGTCGCGTGATTTCGCGTCCGGGTCGAAACGGTCAGCGTCCTCCGCGTGAACGGTCACGACGACGTATTCGTCGGTGGCGCGTTCGACCGCCTCACGGAAGAGTGGTTCTTCGATGCCCATCTCCCCTGTCGAGTCGGCGAGAAACACCTCGCCGAGTGCGAGGATGGGTCGGTCGAACAGTTCGTCGGGGTTCCAATCCGGTGTGACGCCACCGTTGATGCCGTAATCGACGTAGGAACCGGTTGCCAGTTCGGCTTTCACGTCGAACGACTCGCCATCGACCGTCGGTGGGTTCGTGTTCGGCTGGTCTACGACCGTCGTCACGCCACCCGCGGCGGCACTCTTGCTCCCCGTCTCCCACGTCTCCTTGTGCAGAAAGCCGGGTTGACGAAAGTGGACGTGGGCGTCGATTGCGCCCGGCAGGAGGAGTTTTCCCGTGGCGTCGATGACCTCACCGGATTCCGTGAGCGAAGCGCCGACTGCGGTGATTCTCCCCGCGTCGGTGTCGATGCGAACGTCGCGTCTGCTCCCATCGGCGAGCGTCGCGTTCCGAATCGTGAGCATATCCGCCAGTGTTTCGGGAACTGCCCTAAGTCTCCCGGTCGCCGACGTAATCGGTGTGGCCGTCCACGTCGATTCCGTCGATTTGCAGGTCTATCTCGCTCGCTTCATCCGATTTTTCGACCTGCTCGACCGTCGTCTCCGCGTCACCGATCAGCAACTCTTCGATGGTTTCGACCACGAGTTCGGGGTCCGCATCGCCGCCTGCTTTGGCGATACTGCCCACCGAATCCGGGTCGAACGGCACGTCGAGGGCGGCGTAAATCGGGTCGAGCACGCCCGCGATCTCGCCGTGGTCGTCCACGACGACGACACCGGAGACGAGTGCCGCACCGGACTGGACTCGCTGTGCGACACCTGCGAGTTTGCCGTTCCACTGGAGCGAGTAGTTGCCGGGGCAGAACGAACGGGGCGGCTCGCCGCGCTGGATGGGGACGCCGAGGCGCCAGAACGCTCGCTGAATCGTTTCGCTCGTCTCGGCGTATCGTTCTTCCATTCCGGTTCGCATATCTTCGAGCGGAACGGTGCGAGCGAAGGCGACCGTCGTCCCGGTGTAGGCGACTGCTCGCCCGCCGACGCTCCGCTCGACTGGTTCGAATCCACACGTTCGGGCGACCGATTTCGCTACCTCGAAGCTCTCGGAACGCACGTCTCGCCGCCCGAAGGCGACTTGCCGGTGTGGCGTCCAGACGCGAACCGCTGGTTTGCCGGTTTCAGCCGTCTCCGCGAGCATCGAAGCGGTGACCTCCCGGTCGTCGTCCCGTGTCTCGGCCCGACCACGGAGTACGCGCATAGCATCCTATAGAAACCCGATGTATGTAAACACTCGCGCTTCTGATTGAAGCTATGGTCGTGTTTCCGTCGGCGGTGCTCGCACGCTACCCCCGCTTCTCGCTCTACAACTCGCCGTACGTCGCCCACGACGAGGGATGTGCCATCGACCTCTATCCTGACACCGGCGGCGAGGATTCACGAACGAAACTCGCGCCGAGTCCCGTCGCTGGCGAAGTGGTCGCGGTGCGGTCGGTGTCTGCCCCGTCGAAACCGTACGCGGTCGCAGACGACCATCTCATCGTCGTCGATACCGGTGAATATCTCGCCCGGATGCTCCACGTCGACCCCGGCGTCGAACCCGGTGACAGAGTAGACGTCGGCGACTCGCTGGGTGAACTCGTTCGTTCGGGCTTTTTCGCGCCGTGGGTCGCAAACCACATCCACCTCGGGTTTCGGGAGCGCGACGCGAACCCCGTGCGCGCATCGGGGTCGCTTCCAATCGACATCGCAGTCGATATCGAACCGCTCTCGTGGGACGGGTCCGGTCGCGTGGTCGAGACTGTCGAAACCTTCGTCATGCTGGATTCGCCCGCTCACCCCGCACCGGGCGAACGATTCGTTGGCATCGCGGCCGACGACGGGCGGGTGCTGGACGGTGGTTTCCCACACTACCAGGGCGGTGGCGTGCTACGCGTGCCGGAATCACGAGCGCCGAGGCCGCGAGACGGCAGTGTCCTGAACGCGCGGAGCGAGTCGACGAATGGCGGCAGTCCCATCTCGCTCGGGGGTGTGCGAGTAGGGTGGGCCGACGGCCGGACCGTGACGTGGGACGACGTGGAGATTCTGGCGAACGGAACACCGATTACCGGTCTCTCGCTGTTCCTCGCGCGCGAACAGTTCGGCGCGAAATTGGTCTGTCCGGGCCACGATTTCGAAGTCGGTGACTCCATCTCGGTTTGCATCCACTGAGTCCGAAGTTTGGCTGACTACTGCGTGCGAATTCTGGGTTTCTCTATTCTCACATCGTGGCGACTCTGGCCCCGTTTTCGGGTATAAACTTTCGCCGAATCGAACCGTCTCGTCGTCGCGCCGAGAGACTCGATAGCGGCACGTCCGTCTCGGTCGCAGTCGTCTCTTGCCGACAGGGTAATGGGAGCACGCCGGAGAGGTCGTTTCGCTACTCGAAATCGATGTCGTCCAACGTCACGCCCTCGCCGAACAACCACGCGGCGTGCTCGACGGCGTACTCTCTGTGGTCGTCTTCGATGTACCCGACGGCGTCTTCGACGATGACGGGTTTGAAATCGCGTAGCCCGGCGCTTCCGGCGGTGTGGAGGACACAGACGTTCGCCAGCGTCCCGCAGATGAGCAGGTCGTGGATGCCGTGGGCGTCGAGGTAGCCTTCGAGGTCGGTCCGGTAGAAGGCGTCGTAGGTGTGTTTCGTCACGACGTGGTCGTTCTCGGTGACGTCCAGGTCGTCGACGATCTGTGCTTCCCACGAGCCTTCCACGACGTGTTCGCCCCAGCGGTCGAACTCGTCGTAGTAGTGGTTGTCCTCGAACTGCTCCGGCGGGTGGACGTCGCGCGTGAACACGACCGCCGCGCCCGCCTCGCGGGCGCGGGCGAGAAGACCGCGGATGGGGTCGATGACCGATTCGCTTTCGGGTGCGTAGAGACTCCCGTCCGGGTGACAGAAGCCGTTCTGCATGTCGACGACGACGACGGCGGTCGAGTCGGGGTCGAAGTTCATACGTGAGGGTTCGGCCGGTTCGGAGGAAACGGTTTCGAAGATTCGTTTCCTATCCTATGTGTCGTCTCCCGCCACTTTCAAGAGGTTTTTTACACAGTAGTCCTTGGTGTCTCCTACAGAATGCGAACGATAACCGTTGTCGCGGTTGCTCTGATGCTCGTGCTGGCGGGCTGTTCTCAGGCCCCAGGCTCGGATACGACGACGAGCGACCCCGACGGAACGCAGACGACGCAGGCCCCCGGGACATCTACCTCCCCGCCGACACAGCAGAAGGCGGTCCACCCACCGGACCCGAAATCGGACGTGCTCGGGTGGGAAGAGGGGTACTGGTTCAACGAGACGGTCAACGTCACGCGCGCAGACGGACTGAACGACTCCGAGATGGACGCCGTGGTCAGTCGGTCGATGGCCCGCGTCGAGAAGATTCGGCGACTGGAGTTCGACAAGAAGGTTCCGGTGAAGGTCATCTCGCGTGCCCAGTTCCGCGAGGAACAAGCGAACCAGTCGACGCCGCCGAAGCGACAACAGTTCGACAACGTCAAATTCGAGGCGCTAATGATGATCGACGAATCGACTGACTCCGTCGCCGTGCAGCGGAAAAACTCCGGGTCGTCGGTCGGCGGCTACTACAGTCCGAGAAAGCAGTCTATCGTCATCATCTCGAACAACGAGAGCGCGCCCAAGATGAACGAAATCACGCTTTCACAGGAACTGTTCCACGCGCTCCAGGACCAGAAGTTCGGCTTCGATTCGTACAAGCAGAACACCCGCGAGCGCCACAACGCCATCGACGGAGTCATCGAGGGTGACGGAAACTATCTCGATTATCTCTACGAGAAGCGGTGTAACAACCGGTGGAAAGGAACCTGTCTCATGCCGGACGACAGCGAGAACGGCGCTAGTGGCGGCGGCCTCGCCAACATCGGCCCCTATCTGGTAAAATACCAGCCGTACAGCGACGGCCCGCCGTTCGTGAAGAGTATCCGCGAGAAAGAGGGCTGGAAGGGCGTCAACGCCCTCTACGAGAATCCGCCTGCCAGCACCGAGCAAGTCATCCACCCCCAAAAGTATCCCGGCGACGAGCCCGCCCGGATTAGGGTTCGGGACAAGACCAGCAACGGTTGGACGCGCCTGAAGCCGGCGGGCCGACCGAACTTCGGCGAAGTCGGCGAGGCAGGTCTGTTCGCGATGTTCATGTACCCCTACTACGAGAGTCAGGGGAAAACACAGATCATCCCGGCACAGGAGTTCTTCCACACCAAAAAGGACGGCAAGGGGCTCAGGGAGTTCGACCCGCTGAACTATCGGAGTGCGCCGACCGATGGCTGGGACGATGACAAGATAGTCGTCTATACGAACGACAACACCGAGCAAAACGAGACGGGTTACGTGTTCAAGACGAAGTGGGACTCCAAGAAAGACGCCAAGGAGTTCGTCACGGCCTACGAGAAACTGCTCAAGTACCGCAAAGCCACGCAGGTCGACGGCCGGAAGAACACGTGGACGGTGCCGGACAGCACCAAGTTCGGCGACGCCTTCTACATCGAACAGAAGGGCAATACCGTCGTCATCGTGAACGCGCCGACCGTCTCCGACCTCTCGGACGTTCGGAACGGGTCTGCACCGACCGCGTAATTTCCGACGTCCTGGGCTATTACCTCCCGACGAACCGGTGCTTTTTCGCTCTCGTCCGAGTATCCTCCGCGTATGAACAACAGGTGGTTCGCGTGAGCGACCGATTCGACGTA
Organism: Haladaptatus ordinarius; assembly: GCF_054177595.1. Classification (NCBI taxonomy): domain Archaea; kingdom Methanobacteriati; phylum Methanobacteriota; class Halobacteria; order Halobacteriales; family Haladaptataceae; genus Haladaptatus; species Haladaptatus ordinarius. The sequence continues at coordinate 20,210 of NZ_JBPEHH010000046.1, forward strand.
GTTTCCGAGGCGGCTATCCGCGACGGAACCGCGACGGACGCCTACTTCCTCCGCACAGAGACGACACTCGAATCCGTAGGGAAGAACCCACGCGTCGTCGCCGAGGTGACTGCCGACCAGTTTCCGACCGGTGAGTTCGAACTGCTCTCGGGCGTGAAAGATGCGGCTCACCTCCTCGAAGGGCTTCCGGTCGACGTGGACGCGATGACCGAAGGCCGTCTGTTCGACGGCGGTCCCGTGCTCACTATCGAGGGGAACTACCTCGATTTCGCCCGGTACGAAACCTCGCTGCTCGGCTTCCTCTCGCACGCGTCGGGGATGGCGACGAACGCTCTCGAAGCGCGACTCGCCGCCCCGGAGTCAACCGTGTTGAGTTTCGGCGCGCGCCACGTCCATCCGACTATCGCTGCGGTCGTCGAACGCTCTGCACTCGTCGCGGGACTGGACGGCATCTCCCACGTCGCGGCGGGCGAACTGCTGGGGAAGGAGGCGAGCGGGACGATGCCCCACGCACTGCTCATCTGTTTCGGCAGTGGCAACCAGGAGCAAGCGTGGCAAGCGTTCGACGACGCGGTCGGCGAGGACGTCCCGAGAGTCGCGCTCTGTGACACCTTCTCCGACGAGAAAGACGAGGTGCTCCGCGCGACCACCGCACTCGGCGACGCCCTCGACAGCGTTCGTATCGACACCACGGGGTCGCGCCGCGGGAACTTCCGGCACATCCTGCGCGAATTACGCTGGGAACTCGACTCGCACGGCTTCGAGGACGTGGGTATCTTCGCCAGCGGCGGCCTCGGACCGGACGAACTGCATCGACTCCGTGACGTGGCCGACGGCTTCGGCGTCGGCAGTCACATCAGCAACGCCGACCCCGTGGATTTCGCACTCGACATCGTGGAAATCGACGGTAAACCGGTTTCGAAACGTGGTAAACTCTCGGGTAGAAAGCAGGTGTATCGCACGGCAGACGGCGGGCATCACGTCGGTCTCGCGAGACACGAGGCCGACGGTGAACCGCTCTTACAGCCGCTTCTCCGCGACGGCGAACTCGTGTACGAGTTCGCCGTCACTGCTGCAGCGCGGCGGGCACGCGACGACGCAGCGGCAGTCGGATTTCGGGATTAAATTCGTTCGATACTTCCTTCCGGTTCGCGCTCGCGGAACACCGGTCCTTCGACGAGAGTGACGAACACGTCGTCGTCCTCCCAGGCACCGTGGGGAAGTCCGGCCTTTCGACAGGTACGGTCGAGATACTCGAAGACACTCCAGTTGTGTTCGACCGGGAGGGTGGGATACATCCACGCCTGCTGTCCCCGGCCTTCGACGGCGACTCCGTGTCGGCCCAGCGCGATGTCGTTCGTCGGGTCGTCGGTCAGCATCGTGTTCTCGACGATGAACACGGAGATGTTGAGATTCGAAAGCTCGGCTGGTTCGACCTCCGACCCACAGGAGTCCCCGCTGGCGGCCTCGATGGCCGAGTCGACGATTGCGTGCCCTAATTGCTCGCTCGTTTCGTAGGCACCGGCCCACCCGCGCAGGCTTCCACGCCCGCGAGTAGACTCCAGTCGAACGAAGACGCCGGTTCGGGCGTAGAACGCCTCTCGCATACTCCCCGGCTGTTCGCGCTGTCCGTTGATTACGTACGATGTGACCGCCTCGCGTGCGAGTTCCACTGCGCGCGTGCCATCCTCGTAGGTAAAGGTTACTGCCTGAGCCTCAGACATAGTATGGATTATGCACAGAAGCGTCTTCAACGCTTCCCTTCAATCTGGCTGGCTTTAAGCCCCCATGACTGGACGGACCGAACGGCTTAAACGCGTCTGTGGGCTAGCTTACTCCGGCAGAGGGAGCCCGGTTCCCGCGGACGACGGTGCTGGCGACTGCCGGCATCTACGTGAGGAAAGTCCCCCCACCGTCCGGGCAGGCGACCGGACGCAAGTCCGGAGTGGGAGACCACTGGCTCTGGAACAGAAACGAAACCACTTCGCGTGACCGATGCGGTGTGCGAACCGACCCGCGAGGGAAGGGAGTTAACCCACCGAGGAATGACCGCGAAGAATGGATGGAACGGCGAATCCTTGCCGGTGCAAGTCCACGCCACAATGGTAGCCCGGAGACGGCGTGGACGCTCAGCCGAATGCCGGGTCGAACAGAAGGGGGCTTACTCCCCTCAGCCGCTTTTCAGATGCCGAACGCGAGAGCCAGTAACGCGACCACAGCGAGTAGTTCGAGAAGAACCACTGCCAGACCCGCGCCTGCTTTGATGTGCCTCATGCTGCCCATCGCTTCCATCGATGGCACACTCAATAAGTGAGAACGATGGTTCGCTATCGTTTCCGTTTTCAACGCCACATTAACCGATTGAACGGTTTGAATTGTTAAATACTTGACCAGAAACGGTCGTGGAACGCTTGGGAGTAGCTTGCCTCGCTGGCGCGTCTAGTAACTAACAACCCATTATTTACTAGAGCTTCCTAACTTCGGCCCGAATTCTGGCAGGGCAATTAATAACTCTCCAGCGGTTAGAGTCGCCCAATGACTAGCCGAACGGAGACGCTTCGCCTCTCTATCCCCGGGATGGACTGTCCCTCCTGTGCCGGGAAAGTTACCGCGAGCGTCGAATCGGTGGACGGGGTGACCGAGACGGACGCGCAGGTCACCGCCGGACGACTCGTCGTCTCGTACGACGCCACCCGAGCAGACGCCGCCGACGTCCGAACTGCCGTCGAGAACGCGGGCTACGAGGTGGACGAAACGCGCACCGAAACCCTCTCTGTCCCCGGGATGGACTGTCCCTCCTGTGCCGGGAAAGTCGAGAACGCGCTGTGTGGCGTTTCGGGCGTCACGGAGTTCGACACCCAACCGGCGTCCGGGCGCGTCGTCGTCACCACCGCCGAGGCGTCTCGCGACGACCTCGTCGACGCGGTCGAAAGTGCAGGTTACGAGGTCACCGACGTCGCGAGCGACGACGGGCGAGCAGTCGAGTCCCCACACGAGGTGTGGACGAGCACCCGCGCGTTGAAGACGTGGGCCGGGGGGGCGTTCCTCGTCGTGGGATTGGCACTGCAGTTCGTCTTCCCCGCTCTTAATCCCTCGCTCGGTACCGCCCTCGGCAGGGAGTTCACCCTGGCCGACGCCGGATTTCTCGCCGCCGTCGCACTCGGCGGGCAGGAAATCGTGCGGAACGGCTACTACTCCGCGAAGAACGCCAGTCTCGATATCGACCTGTTGATGGCCGCCGGGATTCTGGGCGCGCTCGCGGTCGGCCTCTACTTCGAAGCCGCGACGCTCGCGGTGCTCTTTAGCATCGCCGAACTGTTAGAACGCTTCTCGATGGATCGCGCCCGCAACTCCTTGCGCGAACTCATCGACCTCTCGCCCGACACGGCGACCGTGCGCAGGAACAGCGACGAGGAGACCGTCCCCGTCGAGGAAGTTCACGTCGGCGACACCGTGGTCGTCCGCCCCGGCGAGAAGATTCCGATCGATGGCGACGTTCGCGACGGAACGAGTTCGGTCAATCAGGCCCCCATTACGGGCGAGAGCGTTCCGGTCGAGAAGAGCGAAGGCGACGAGGTGTTCGCCGGGACGGTGAACGAAGAAGGATACCTCGAGGTCGAAGCGACCGCCGAGGCGGGCGATTCGACCCTCTCGCACATCGTCGAACTGGTGGAAGACGCCGAGAGCAACCAGACCGACCACGAGCAGTTCGTCGACCGGTTCGCGGGCTACTACACGCCCGCCGTCGTCACGGCCGCCATCCTCACTGCCGCAGTCCCGCCACTGCTGTTCGACAGGGCGTTCGAGACGTGGTTCGTCCGCGGTCTCACCCTGCTTGTCGTGGCCTGCCCCTGTGCGTTCGTCATCAGCACGCCCGTCAGCGTCGTCTCGGGTATCACCAGCGCGGCGCGAAACGGTGTCCTCGTCAAGGGCGGCGACCACCTCGAAGCGATGGGCGAACTCGACACCGTCGCGTTCGACAAGACCGGCACGCTGACGAAAGGCGAACTGGCGGTCACCGACGTCATCCCGCTCAACGGCAACGGCGAGGACGACGTCCTGCGCTGTGCACACAGTCTCGAACACCGGAGCGAACACCCCATCGCCGAGGCTATCGTGAATCACGCACACGAGGCGGGCGTCGAAGAGCGCGAGGTTTCCGATTTCGAGAGCCTGACCGGAAAGGGCGTCCGCGCCGACCTCAACGGTGTGACCCACTACGCCGGGAAACCCGCACTATTCTCCGAACTCGGCTTCGACCTCCAACACACGCACGTCAGTACGGACGGAGGCGTGGTCGTGGACGACAAGGTGGCCGAGGATGCGACGGTGGAAACCGAGAGCATCTGTGACCACCGGGACGACTGCCTCGACCTCCTCTCCGAAGTCGTTCCGCGCTTCGAACGGGAGGGCAAGACCATCGTCCTCGTCGGCACCGAAGACGAACTGGAGGGCGTCGTCGCCGTCGCTGACGAGGTACGCCCCGGCGCGAACGAGACGGTCGCTCGCCTCCACGAGCTCGGCGTCTCCCGCGTCGTCATGCTCACGGGCGACAACGAGGGCACGGCGCGCGCCATCGCGGAGGAGGTCGGTGTGGACGAGTACCACGCCGACCTCCTCCCGGAGGACAAGGTCGCCGCCGTCGAAGAACTCGCCGACGACGGCGTTGCGATGGTCGGCGATGGCATCAACGACGCCCCCGCAATGGCGGCCGCGACGGTCGGCATCGCCATGGGCGCGGCGGGAACCGACACCGCCATCGAAACCGCCGACGTGGCGCTGATGGGCGACGACATCGGGAAACTCCCCTATCTCCGCAACCTCGCCCGGAAGGCCAACCGCGTCATCCGCCAGAACATCTGGACGAGCCTCGCGGTGAAAGGGGTGCTCGCCGTCGGTGCGCCGCTCGGTCTCGTGCAGGTCGTCCACGCCATCGTCATCGGCGACATGGGGATGAGCCTCGGCGTGACGGGCAACGCGATGCGACTGGCGGGAATCTCCCCCGACGACGAGTGAGCCACGCTGGCGGGTTCCCCCACCGGCAAGACTCGAAGACTCGTTTGATTCTCTAGAAGACTTCTCCCGAAGTGACAACATTCATGACGTATGCACGAACTGAAACGCCGCTCAGTCCTCGCTGCTCTCGGAGGTACGCTCGTAACTGGGGGATGTGTGAGTGATTCGACTGGAGGAAATGGCACCGACGAATCGACCACCGACACTCCTCGGGGAACGACCCAGACGACCACGACGGACGATGTGACCACCACCGACGACGTAACCACGACGGACGACTGGATATCACATGTTTCGAACACACCGAAACCCGACCACGAAGTCACACTCGAAAGCGAAATCGACGACCCCCGAACCGTCCGCGTCTGGGTCGTGCGGGGGAAGACCGGTGAGACCGTCTACGACGAGACACACGATGTCTCGGCCGGGAGTGACATGGTGGTGTACAACCTGACGCAGGCCGACCCCGACGGCGTCGAAGCGTTCTCCGTCTGTGGGGCACTGGTCGGCGTTGACGCGACCTCGACCACCCCATCCACGACGAGCTCACGAGGGGAATCGGACTCGTCCGATTCCCCGCACCGCGACTGTGCGACTATCAGGACGAGCAAGTGTTGCGGAAATGCCCACGTGACGGTTCGGGACGACGGTATTCAGGTCGTCTACGCTATCTGCTAGCCTCTTCGAATCGCGCTTCTGATCTCTGAATCACACCGCTGGTACTACCGACCTGACTCCGCCACCAACTACGATACCCTTCAGTCCGTACTTCGAGCGATGGCGCACGACCACGACCACGGCGACGATGCCACCATCCGCCCGCTGACGCTCGCGCTCGCCATCAACACCGTCTTCTTCGTCGTCGAACTCGTCGGAGCCGTCTACAGCGGCTCGCTCACCCTCCTCGCGGACGCGGTTCACATGCTCGCCGACAGCGCCAGTCTCGCGCTCGCGCTGGTCGCGGCGTGGATTTCCGCCCGGCCCGCCGACGCCAAACGAACCTACGGCTACCAGCGTGCCGAGGTGCTCGGTGCGCTCGGGAACGGACTCCTCTTGCTCGTCGCGGTCGGCTACGTCCTCTTCGACGCGGTTCGACGGTTTCAGGACCCACAGCCGGTGAACGCCGAACTGGTCGTCCTGGTGGGCGTGCTCGGACTGATGGCGAACCTCCTCGCGGCGTGGGTGCTGTCGGACCACCGCGAGATTCTGAACGTCGAAGGTGCGTTCCTCCACCTGCTCTCGGACGCCGCCGGAAGCGTGGCGGCCATCGCCGTCGGCGTCGCGCTCGTGTTCACCGACCTGTACGTCCTCGACCCACTGTTCGCCGTGCTGGTCGCCGCGCTGGTGGTATACTCCGCGAAAGGCCTCTTCGTGGAGAGTCTGAACATCCTCTTGCAGGGTACCCCGTCCGGAATCGCGGTCGAGGAGGTGCGCTCGTATCTCGACGGACTGCCGGGCGTCGTGGAGGCACACGACGTCCACGTCTGGTCGCTCAGTTCGACGCAGTCCGCCCTCTCCGCGCACGTCGTGGTTGAAGACGACGTCGACCCGGATTCGGTGCTCCAGACCTGTCAGGTGGAACTGGCGAGTCGGTTCGGTATCGACCACGCGACGATACAGGTCGAATCGACGTCGCACAGCCACACGCTCGACTTCGACTGCAATTTCCGAAGCCGCAAAGCTTGATACTGTTCCGTTCTATGACTGAACAATGAGGAGACGCACGTTCCTGGTCGCGCTCGTTCTCGTCCTCTCGGGGTGTGCCGGGGCCCAGTTCGACGGGACGACGCCACAGCAGACGACGGGTAACGTGACGTCTCAGGGGATGGCCCCCACGACGGGGACGGTAGCAGATCTGTCGAACCCGTGGGGGGAGCCGGTGCTGACGGTCGCTATCAACGCCAGTGCGAACTCCTCGCGCGACCCCACCGAGGAAGTCCGCCAGGCCCTCGATTACTGGGAACAGCACAGCGAGCAGTACGCGGGGTACGCTATCCAGTACGAACTCGTTTCGAATACCGAGAATCCCGACCTCGTTATCGACTTCGTCGACGACGTACGAAGCTGTCCCAACATCCAACACGCTGCAGGCTGTGCACCGTACATCACGGACTCCGCGCAGGTTTCACGTCCGATGCACGTAGAAATCGACGATTCTTTCTCGAGTGCTTCGACCGTTCTGGTCCTGAAACACGAGCTAGGACACACGCTCGGGCTGAACCACAGTTCGGCTCCGCAGTCGATAATGGCCGCTGCGACGGTTCTCTCGAGACAACCCATGCCGAACGCGACGGAGCGTGACCTGCCCTGGGCGGACGCGAACCTGACGGTCTACATCGGTCCCACCAAGGACCACGACCGAGACGCCGTGCGAGCCCAGGTGCAACACGCACTCGACTACTACGCCCGAGGTGCTGCCGGCACCGTTCCCGCGAACGTCTCGTTCACCGTCACGTCGAATCGGTCGGCCGCAGACGTGGTCGTCCAGTTCCCCGACGAACTCCCCTGCAATCCCGGAGCGACTGGCTCCTGCGGTAGCGTACGGGGAACCGATCCCGACCGTGACGGTGCGTTAGAGGAGTACGACCGGTTGCTCGTCTCCATCACCGGCGTCGATACCGAGGCCATCGGCTGGTACGTCGGCTACTGGTTGGGATACGGATTCGGCCTCGACGAATCGGAACTCGCACCGCCGTTCGTGGACGCTTCCGCCGACGAGCGGCGAAGTGAGTGGTGGACTTAGAGCGAGTCCAGTGCGCCCTTCGCATTGAGTCGACCCGCACCGAGGTCGGCGCTGCTCTGTCCGGTCACGCCATCGGCCCCGCTTTTAATCGCGTTTTCGACCTGATTCGCGTTCGCGTCGGGAGCGACCTCGCGGAGGAGGGCCGCCGTCCCGGTCACCTGTGGGGCCGCCATCGAAGTCCCCGCGAAGTAGGCGTAGTACGCGCCGTAGATTTCCGGCGGCACCGACGAGAGAACGAGGTTGGTCGGGTAGGGCCACTCGGTGTCCGTCGAGAGCGTCTTTTCGAGCGTCTCGTAGCCACCGCCGGGCGCACCGACGTCGATGTCGTCCGTACCGTAGTTGGAGTAGAACACGCGCTCGTCGTTCGGCCCGGTCGCGCTGACGCTCATCGCACCCGCGACGCTGTTCGGCAGCGAGAAGTAGCCGCCCTGCTGAAGATTGGCCGCGTCGTTTCCGGCACTGGCGACGACCAGCGTGCCGCGTCGGGTCGCACTCTGGATGACGCGCTGGTAACCAGTTCGCAGGCCGCCAGCGTTGTACTCCGGCGGAATGGGCGACGTGCCGAGGCTCATGTTCGCCGCGTCCGCACCGATTTCTGCCGCGTAGTCGATGGCCGTCAGGATGTCACCCCGCGTCGTGTACAGTTCACCCTCGTGGTAGTAGAACACGCGCAACGAGACGATTTCGGCGTCCGGTGCGGTGCCGACGACGCCCTGCGTTCCCTCGTTGCTCGCCGCCGCGATGCCCGCGACGTGGGTGCCGTGGCCGTACACGTCCTGTGCGTCGTCGGTGATGTCCCCGAACTTGAACAGTTTGCTCAGCGATTCGTTGACGTTGCTCTCGAGGTCGGGGTGGTCGAAGTCGACGCCCGTATCGATGATGGCGAGTCGCGTCCCCGCTCCGGTCGCGCGCTCGTGAGCCTCGGGCACCTCGGTCACCTGCTTGTCCCACTGGCGGGGATAGAGTTCCTCGTCGGTGGTCTCTTCCTCGCGTTCGGGGGCGTTCAGTTTCAACAACTGGTCCGCTGCCACTTCGGAGACGCTGGTGACGTTCTCCAGTGCCGTCCGGTCGTCGGCGTCGACCAGGAGAACGTTGCCTCCGAGTTCACGCTCGACGGAGAAGCCAGCGTCCGCTACGTTGTCACCGACGTCACTATCGCTTCCGACGACGACGTATCGAGCCGTTTCGTCCGCCGAAACCTGATCGACGACGGTCAGCGCCGTCCCTGCCGCTGCCACCTGCTTTAAGAATGTCCGTCTGTCGTGTTTCATTTTTATAACGACGTCAAAGGTAATTACGTGGAAAACAATAAACTATTCGGATATATAATGGGATTTTAATTCCCCGCACGAACCGCTGTGTCTCCCCTTTCGCGTCCTCACTGTCAGCGCTCGCGTCGCCGTCCACTCGACGGCGAATCCCGACGTGTTGAACGCTCCTCCGACTGCTGGCTGGACTTCTCTCAGGCGTCGAAGCCGTCTTCCCACCGGAATGTGCCGTCTCGCTGGACGACCTCGCCGTCCACTTCCATCCGCGAGTTCTCGCTCACGTCGGTTATCATGTCGACGTGAACGGCGCTGTCGTTGCCAGTTTCGCCCTCCGGAAGACAGGAGTCGTAGGCACGTCCCACCGCGAGATGGACGGTGTCGCCCATCTTCTCGTCGAAGAGGATGTTGTCGGTAAAGCGGTCGATACCGCGATTCATCCCGATGCCGAGTTCGCCGAGTCTGCGTGCTCCATCGTCCGTGTCGAGAATATCGGCCAGTACGTCCTCGCCGACGTCGGCGCTGAAATCGACCACATCACCGTCCTCGAACGCGAGGTGGACGTTCTGGATTCGTCGGCCCTGATGTGTCATCGGCACGTCGAAGAACACCTCACCCTCGGTGGCGTAGGGGGCGGTGAACACCTCGCCGCTGGGCAGGTTGTGCGAGTCGTAGGCGACCGAAGCGCAACTGTTGACCGCAGTGCGCCCCTCGATGGACATCGTGACTTCGGTGTCCGCCGTGACGATTCTCACTTCGCGTCCATCGTCCAGAATCGTCTTCATCTTCGCCATCTCGTCGGCGAGCGACTCCCAGTCTCTGAGGACGGCGTCGTACACGAAATTCTGGTACTCCTCGTATGCCATCCCCGCCTGCTGTGCGTGAGCGCGGGTGGGATGGAGCGTCGAGATCCAGTCGCTCCCGAGGTACGCTTCGCGGACGCCCGTCCGTGATTTGCTGTACGCTTGTGCCGTCTCGCCCGGCACGTCCGCTCTTGCCATCGTGTTCGTACTTCCGCCCAGTCGGAGCACCACGTCGGCGTTCTCATACACGGCCAGTTCGTGCGATGGGTCGTCCTCGAACTCGTCTCGTGCTCGAAGATACGCGCGTTCGACTTCCTCGGAGTTGTACATCGTCACCAGGTTCCCACCGCGATCGCCTACCTTCTCTCCGACCGCCACCGCGAGGTCGTGAGCACCGTCGTCTACCACGACGACGACGTCGTCGCCGTCCTCGACCCGCGCACTCCAGTCTATCAGCACGTTTGCGTGTTCGTGGATACGTTCGTCCATACCCACCAATCGGAGACCGGAAGAAAAGTTCTCGCGATTCGAAATCGCGGCGACGCTTCTTGCCGTAGTTCAGAAGCGCGGCGACTGCTCTTCGACGACGTCCGCGACTTCGTCCAGTTCGTCGGCGAGCGTCACGAGCACGTCGTCCAACGTGACGATTCCCGTCAGCGTCCCGTTTTCGACGACCGGAATCCGGCGGATACTGGCGTCGTCCATCTGCTCGACCAGTTCGTGCGTGCTCGCACTCGATTCGATGGTTATCGGGTCCCGGGTCATCACGTCGCCGACCGACCGACTCGATGCGTCGGGGTCGTCCGCGAGCGAGAGTGCGAGCTGGCGGTCGGTGACGATTCCCACCGGTCTCTCACCGTCTACGATGGGTACGCATCCGACGTTCTCGTCCGCCATCGTCGCGGCGACGTCCGAGAGCGTGGCATCTTGGGTAGCTGTAACGACGTTCGTCGTTGCGATGTCGCTGACTGACATTGGAATCCCCCGAAGGGGAATCGACGGGAAATCACCTAAAGACGACGGCCACCATGGACCGAGAGTCGATGCGCGGGGTATCCTACGGGAAGACGAGCACCGTCGCGTGGTCGGTTTCGAGCACTTCGACTTCCTCGCCGCTCTCGGCGCGATACTCCTCTTCTATCTCCACCCAGTCACCGTCGAGGGTGACTTCCTCGCCCGCTGCGTCCAGCGTGATTTCGCCGTGGGTGTCCAACTGGGCCTTGAGTTCGGCAGGGTCGGTCGACTCCAGCGCACCGACGACCGCACCTGCTCTGTCGCGGAACTTCGGCCCGATGGATGCGTGGTCGGGAGAGACGCCGACCGGCGCGAGTTCGACGTTCGGCCGCCCTTCTTCGAGATAGACCGGTCCGTTCACGGCCTCGCTCAGGTCGTAGGTGTCGGGTTTTCGCTCGGCATCGCTATACAGTTCGATGCGGTCGAGTTCCTGATTGAGCGCCATTCCCTCGTCGGATTTCCAGGCTCGAATCTCGCTCGCGACCTCGGCGATTATCTCTCCGGCCAGTTCGGCCTCCTCGTCGTGCATCTCGACGTCGGGCCACTCGGCGCGATGGACGCTTCCGTCGGTTCCGGGAAGGTGGCTGTAGACCTCTTCGGTGACGAAGGGAGAGAAGGGCGAGAGCATCCGAGTAGTCGCCGACACGCAGGTGTAGAGCGCGTGACGCGCCGCGTTTCGTTCGCCCGGTCGGCCTTCGTAGAGTCGGCCTTTGACCAGTTCGAGGTAGTCGTCCGCCAGGTCGTTCCAGACGAACTCACGGAGTCTTCGGAGGGCACTGTCGTAGCGGTAGGCTTCCATGTCCTCGCTCACGCTCTCGGCCGTCTGTGACAGTCGCGAGAGAATCCAGCGGTCGGCGTCGCGGTAGGCCGGGTCTGGCGTGTCCGGCGTGTTCTCGTCGAAGTGGTTCGCGGAGAACTGGAAGATGTTCCAGACTTTCGTCAGGAACCGGGAGGCTGATTTGACTTCCTTCCACTGGAACTGGATGTCGCTTCCCGGTTGCCCACCCAGTGCGAGCGACTGGCGGAAAGCGTCGGCGCTGTGTTTTTCGACCGCCTCGGTCGGCGCGACGACGTTCCCGCGGGACTTGCTCATCTTGTTTCCGTCCGGGCCGAACACCATCCCGTTGACGAGAATGTCGTCCCACGGGCGCTCGCCCGTGAGCTTTCCGATGCGCAAGAGGGTGTAGAACGCCCAGGTTCGGATGATGTCGTGTCCTTGCGGGCGGAGCGCCACGGGTTCGAACTCGTCCAGTTCGAGGTCGTCGGGCCACCCCGAGATGTGGAGGGGCGTAATCGACGAATCCATCCACGTGTCCATCACGTCCGTCTCGCCGACCCACGAGTCTGCGCCGCACTCGGGACAGTCACCGACCGCCGGGCCGGTTTTGGTCGGGTCGACCGGGAGTTCCGCTATCTCGGCGATGTGCCAGTGGCCACACTCCGTACACTCCCACGCGGGAATCGGCGTGGCGAACACGCGCTGACGGGAGATGACCCAGTCCCAGTCCATGCCCTCGGTCCACTCTTCGAGACGCGAGTGCATGTGGTCGGGTATCCACTCGACTTCCGCGGCCTTCTCCAGAATTTCGTCGGGGTGGACCTCGACGAACCACTGTTCTTTCGAGAGGATTTCGATGGGTGTGTCACAGCGCCAGCAGGTGCCGACGGACTGCTCTGTCGGTTCGGAGTCGTTCAGATACCCCTCCTCGTCCAGCGTCTCTGCGACCGCTACTTTCGCTTCGTCGATGGTCAGCCCCTCGAACTCGTCCGCGAGTTCGTTCAGACGACCGTCCTCGGTGACTACCGGACGCAGGTCGAGGTCGTGGTCTGCCCACCAGTCCACGTCCTGCTTGTCGCCGAAGGTACAGATCATCACCGCGCCGGTTCCGAAGTCGCCGTCGACCTCCTCGTCGCCGACGAGTTCGACCTCCTGCCCGAACAGGGGCACTTCGAACGTCTCGCCGATTCGGTCTGCGTAGCGTTCGTCCTCGGGGTCGACTGCCATGCCGACACAGGCCGAGAGCAGTTCGGGACGTGTCGTGGCGATTTCTATATCTTCGTCGTCCGTGCCCTCGAACGTGACGTAGTAGAGGGTCCCGGTCCTGTCTTCGTTCTCGACTTCCGCATCCGCGATGGCGGTCTGACAGCGCGGACACCAGTTGACGGGGTGTTCGTCGCGGTAGACGGACTCTTCCATCTCGATGAACGAGCGCTGTGTCTTCCCCCAGTACGCTTCGTCCATCGTCCGGAACTCGGCGTTCCAGTCGATAGAGAACCCCAACTCGTTCATCGTCTCTTTCATCGAGTCGATCTGTGCTTCGGTGTGCTCGATACAGAGGTCACGGAACTCCTCGCGGGAGACGTCGGTTCGGTGGATGTCATGGTTTTCCTCGACTTTCACTTCGGTCGGGAGTCCGTGGCAGTCCCACCCTTGCGGGAAGAGCACTTCCTCGCCCTGCAGACGGTGGTAGCGCGCCGCGAAGTCGATGTAACTCCACTGGAGACCGTGCCCGATGTGAAGGTTTCCTGTCGGGTACGGTGGCGGCGTGTCGATGACGTAGTCGAGGTCGCCATCGGGGGTGTACACGTCCGAGTCTTGCCACTCGTCGCGCCACCTTCGCTCGATACGCTCGGGGTCGTAGTCGGTTGGAACGTCAGTCATGGCTGCAAATTGCTGTCGCTGTGTGGTGAATCGGCGAGAAACACGAACCGCTCGTCGTCTGCGCTAGAGACGTACTACCGACACCATCACGCTCATACCTTGACTCTGCGCGCCTTCTCTGATAAAGGTTCCCGTCCACCCTCGGTGCGAAATCAACCCCGAACCGATCGAAACGCCCAGCGAGAACGAACGACGCGACGGTTACGGCGGGTTTGGCAGTCGTGGCGGCGAGGACGAGTGGCGACCGTGGAAACTGTTCGAAACGACGTCATGTGTCACGAGGCCCCAGTTCGCTTTTCGAGCCGAATCGGCTGGACACTACTCGACTGTCGGCGGGTACAGTTCGGCCGTCCTCCGGTCGACCGACCACCTGTTTTAAACGGATGCTGTTCGCAGATTGCCACATGCCCTGCGAGGAGTGCGGCGCAAGCACTCGCGATGGCGCACGACGCTGTCGTGATTGCAGCACGCCGACTCCGAAGCACATCGAGGCCATCTGCGTTCTCGCCCTGTTCGTCGACCCGTTCGGGTTCGCACTGCTGTTTTCGGTCACCGTGATTCCGCCGTCGGTCGCCAAGACGAACCTACTCCTTCTATCGCCGTTTCTCCTCGCGAAATTCCTGCTCTACTACGGACTCTTCACCGCGAAAACGTGGGCGTGGGGGTGGGCCATCGTGATGTTCGTCAGGGTGCGCTGGTCGGACTGGTCGCCCTCTGGTTCAGCAGTTCCAGTGGCCTCGTCACGTTCGTCAGCAACGGGGCTATCGCAGTGTACGTCTACCGCCAACACGAGGTGTACGTTCCCCGCTCGCCCGCACACGCCTGACCCGCGACCGGAACCGCAACCCCTACCTCTCCCCCACGTTCACCTACTGCCATGCAACTGGGCGTCATCGGACTGGGGCGCATGGGTCGAATCGTCGTAGACAGAACGCTGGACGCCGGACACGACGTCGTTGCCTACGACGTGGCCGAGAAGGCAATCGAGTCGGCGGCGGATGCGGGTGCGGAACCCGCCGATTCGGTGGCCGATCTCGCCGAATCGCTCGGCGAGGAAAAACGAATCTGGCTGATGGTGCCCGCCGGAGAACCGGTCGACGCCGCGCTCGAAGACCTCGAACCCTACCTCGGCGATGACGACGTCGTCGTCGATGGGGGAAACTCCCACTTCGAGGACTCCGTGCGCCGGGCCGAGACGACCCCGGCGGCCTACCTCGACTGTGGGACCAGCGGCGGCCCGGCGGGCGTCGAACTCGGCTTCTCGCTGATGGTCGGCGGCCCGGCGTGGGCCTACGACGAACTGACTCCGGTCTTCGACGCCGTGGCGACCGGCCCCAACGGCCACGACCGCATGGGCGAAGCCGGGTCGGGCCACTACGTGAAGATGGTTCACAACGGCGTCGAGTACGCGCTGATGCAGGCCTACGGCGAGGGGTTCGAACTGCTCCACGAGGGCCGATACGACCTCGACCTGGAGGCCGTCGCCCGAACGTGGAACAACGGCGCGGTCATCCGGTCGTGGCTCCTCGAACTCTGTGAGGAGGCGTTCCGCGAAGAGGGAACCGACCTGGGTGACGTCGCCGACCACGTCGCAGGCGGTTCGACCGGGACGTGGACGGTCCAGGAGGCACTGGAGCAGGAGGTTCCGGTTCCGCTCATCTATCAGGCGCTCGGCGAGCGATTCGGCAGTCGGTCGGAGGGACGGTTCTCGCGCCGGTTGGCGAACCGGCTCCGGTACGGATTCGGTCGGCACGAGGTCGAACGAGAGTAGTATCCTATCGACGTGCGACGACGACGTGGGCTTCCATCGGGAAGACGATGCCGTCGTCGTCCGTGTACTCTCGGAGTGTTTTTTCGACATCCCGAACCAGTGCTTCCCGCACGTCTCGCTCTAGCCCGCCGAGTGGTCCGGCTAACGGTGAACTCGCGGCCTCTCGCCGCACGAACTCCTCCGGAGACGGGTATTGCATGGGTTCGATTCCGATGGTGATAACAACGTCATGGTACCCTGCGTCACGAACGAGGTCACGTAATTCGTCCATTCTCCACGAGGGAAACGGTGAGCGCATCATCGCCGCCGCCTCCTCGCCGACGTGGCGCTCCAAGACGTCCGCCATCACGACGTAGCTGTAATTGAACTCGATAGGTCGCCAGACGCTGACCGCGAGGCGGCCATCGGGGACGAGGACGCGGTGTATCTCCTGCAGTGCGGTCGACGGGTTCGGCACGAACTGGAGGACCTGCTGGCAGAAGACGACGTCGAACGTCTCGTCGGAAAAGGGGAGGTCGGCGGCATCTCCTTCCCGCCACTCGATAGCCGTATCCTCGTCCGACGAGGTCGCTTCCGCAACCTCGAGCATGCCCATGTTCGGGTCGAGTCCGACGACGGAGCCGTCTGACGCTACCGTTCGAGCCGCACGTCGTGCCACGATACCGGTTCCGCATCCGACGTCGAGCGCACTGTCACCCGGTTCGAGACCGGCACGTTCGACGAGTTCGTCCGCCCAGGGTGCGAACATTCCCGGAACCAGGTATCGCTCGTACGCCTCCGCGCTGCTGCCCGCAAGCTGCCATCCGTCCGACGGTTGCTGCATCTCGTCTGTGTCTCTCATAGTTCTCCCGAATGTATGTCACGAATTACCATGAAACTATCTCACGCAATATTTCACCGCGTGAATACGGCGAAGAGGTCGCTCAGTGATTCCTGTGGTTCGGTTTCTACTCTCGCTAGTTGTCCACTCTGGCTCAGGAGTCCAGCAGCTGATACGTAGTCCTGAGTGAAGCGGGTGAATCAGGAACCTGATTCATCCGCTGTCCGGATACGCACCTGGTGAACCTACCAA